>JAJLJK010000076.1:0-16550 GCA_033844885.1 Bacteroidota bacterium
CCCATTGGTCACATTCACAGAACTCCTTGCGATCACGACCACCACGTTCAACCCACCCAACATTCCACTGACCACATTTGCGATACCAAGTGATCGAAGGTCCTTATTGGTATTGGATCTTCTTTGCAGAGGGTCCAATCGATCCATACCCTTAATACTCAACAACGATTCGATCGTGGCGATCAAGAATAAGCTGAAGACAACCTCCCAAAAGATCCAATCCTGGATCTTGGTGAAATTCGGAATGGGAAGGTGAGAGAGTGGGGCCTCAGGAACGTTGACGAGATAGGATGCAGGGATCGGATGATCCACATCATTCCACTCGAAGATGTAGCTTATGAGAATGGAAATGACCACCACCCACATTGGGGCAGGTATCGCCTGTACATATGAATTTCGGATCCTAGGATAAAAGACAAGGATGGCCAGGCTGCCAAGTCCGGTTCCCACCACCCACGGTCCGAATTTTCCGGTAACCACTTCCCAAAAGGTCTCTGGAAGGTTCATTAGGTGCCCAATGGTTTCCTCCCCGTCCGGATTCATTTCTCCAAGCATGATATGGATCTGCTTGGTCATAATGATGATCCCAATGGCAGCCAACATCCCTTGAACCGCACTCGAAGGAAAAAAATCACTGAGTCCTCCAAACCTGAGTAATCCGGCAAGAAAAATAAGGATGCCCGAAAGTACCACGGCTGCGAGGGTGAAATAATATCCAGCAAGAAGATCTCCTCCCCCCAGCAGAGAAACCCCCATGAGGGTCACAACCACCAAACTGTTTCCGGGTCCAGAAATGGTCACATGGGAACCCCCGAATAAAGCCATGACGATCCCTCCTGACAATGCCGCCATCATTCCGGCCAATGGCGGAACATTGGAGGCGAGAGCCAATCCAAGGGAAAGAGGTAATGCAACCAGAGAGACCACGAATCCGGCAAGTAGATCACTTCTCCCGCTTTTGCGCAAGTTTGATATGGCATCTTTCCAGATCATCAGACCTCTTCTTCCTTTTTGGTCTTTGTGGTATGAACGATCAACAGGTCACAAGGAAGGTCTGAGAGGATGTACTCGAGATCATGCGTAAATACCCGATCCAGGAATCCAAGTTTGGTGTCGGGTGAATTCATCACCAAAAGGTCGGCGCGTGAACTCTGAGTGAAATGACCGATGGTGTACCCCTTCTTTCCGAACAGACATTTATCTTCAACCAACAGGTCCTTTGTATTTGGAATGGAATCCAGGACCCCTTCCAATCGCCGGTGTTCTTCTCTTCTGATCCGGTCGCATTCTCGATTGTATAGTAAAAGAGAACGATCATCCTCGGGCCGAAATTTGACGCTTGAAGGATCGATCTCCTCGACAATGGTAACTTTTTGACTTCCAAATGAATGAGCTACATAGATCGCTGTGCGGATGGTATCTTCCGTTTTGGGATGATCCGAACCATTGACAACGATCCGGTGCATCGGACGGGGGGTGACACTTGGATTGGTCAGTAATAACAGAGAGCAATTTGCCTTACGACACAATTTGCGGGCAATGGACCCTTTGAAATAATGAAGCCACTTTTCCTTTTGAAGAGCCCCTGCGATAAGAAGGTCCGCCTGATGTTCATCCGCCGCCTGAAGGATCGCCATGGTGGGATCACCTGACATGAAATGCAACTCAAAGGAATCTTCAGGTATTCCGACCTTCTGAATCAGTGCCTTCAATCCACTTTCCGTTTGCGGATCCCTGTTCCCAACATGGACCAGGATCAATAGCGATTGAAATTTCTTTGCGATCCGGTATGACTCCTGAAGGTTGGCCTCTGCTCTCGGAGAAAGGGCAATGGCCGTGATGATCCTATTAAAGGTGACCGGCCATTTTCCAATCATATCGTCTTGACTCATAAAACTTTCATTCGATCATTCCCGGATATTACCCAATGAAGGTACGATAATACGTAGTGATGAACTTTTAGACTTTCACGATGTTAATGTAGACGTAAAAGGATGGCCTTGCGTTTGAGTACCGCATTAATAAAGTATAAATACCTGATTTTCAGTCAAATGGCTTAAACCCGGGAAAAAATTACCAAAAAAATGGTAAAACGTAACCGCTTATCGGGTAAAACGGGGTGAACTTCAAAAAAGAAGGTCCCCCTGGGGGTTACTGGCGGTATTTTGGACCCATAGTTTACCCCCGCAGACTATGAAAAGAATTTGGCAACTCATTCTGATCCTTTCAGTTACTGGTTGTACCACACCCAACCAGAGAACAGAAAGTACCCCCCAGCAGGCCGATTCGATCCCTGAAAAGGTTTCTTTCGTTAAACAAGGCAAGCTGGTGGCACTCCTTAGTAACGAGCTTACGAGCTATTACGTGGTTAAGGGACAGCCCAGAGGGTTTGAGTATGAAATGCTTCGTGCATTTTGTAAGGACATGGACATTGACCTTGAGATCAAGGTGATCCCCGATTTCAACCACATCATTGACAGTCTTGTATCTGGAGCCGGAGACATTGCTGCCGGCAATCTCACGATCACCGGAGAGCGTATGGCTGTCGTGGATTTTTCTCCACCTCTTCTCGAATCACGACAGGTTTTGATCCAACGTATGCCTGAAGGATTCAAGCGAATGTCTCATTCTCAGATCGAGGCACGAGTGATCACCAATCCCTTGGATCTTGAAGGAAAGAAGGTGCACGTTCATAAGAATTCCAGTTTTTACACTCGTATCCGGAATTATAGCCAGGAGAATGCCCTGCATATCGATATTGTACCCACCTCACCTGAAACGACCATGGATCAACTCATTGAGATGGTCAGCAAGGGCGAGATCGATTACACGATTGCCGATGAGAATGTGGCTAAGATGTTGCGCAACTTCTACCCTAACCTCTACATCGAAACCCCTTTAAGTCTTACTCAAAGGATCGCATGGGCCATCCGTAAGGGAAATGACTCCCTGAATCATATGGTCACCGAATGGGTGAACACCAATCGAGGGAAAGCCAAGTACAATGTCATTTATAACAAGTACTTCAAGTATCGTCGCCTTGCCATGCAGACCGAGAACTATTTTCATACGGTCCAGCAAGGAGATATCAGCGATATAGATCGACTTATCAAGGAGTACAGCGCAGAGATCAACTGGGACTGGCGCCTGGTAGCTGCCCTGATCAATAAGGAGTCAAAGTTCAATCCCTATGCTGAGTCGCCTTATGGGGCCAAGGGTCTGATGCAATTGCTTCCAACGACCGCGGCACGTTTCGGTGTCAATCCAGATGAGATCTTCACCCCTCAGAAGAACATCATGGCCGGTACGCGATTCCTCAATTGGCTGGACATTCGTCTGGAGGGGATTCTTGATGACACAACTGATATTCAGAAATTCGTCCTGGCCTCTTACAACGTTGGACTCGGACATGTACTGGATGCCCGTCGTCTGGCTAAGAAGTATGGTAAGGATCCAGATAATTGGGAGGATGTGAGTGAGTTTCTGCTTAAGAAATCGAATCCAAAATATTATTCGGATCCGGTCGTGAAGTATGGGTATTGTCGAGGAAAAGAGCCAGTGAACTACGTCCGAAAGATCTTGGAGTACTACAATCTCTACTCCATGTACGCAGCAGCATAAAGATTTTCAAGCCGGTTTTTAGTTCGGTCCCCGAAATGCCCATGGTGTTTCGGGGACTTTTTTTAGAAGGCGAAGTATATGAATGGTTGAAGGTCTGCAGACAGGATCTGGTAGATGAAGAAAACGGTAACAAAACTGGCGGCGATCTTCACCGGATAAGGTGACCGGACGAACCATCCCCGATACCAATCCTTAGTGGTCACAGGAAGCCAATGAATGATAAAGCCTAAAAGCATGACCAGAAAAACGCTTCTAAAGCTCCAAAGCACCTCAGGGATGACAGTGACATCGAATTGGTTACCCACGCGATAGATCATCTCAAGGGCACCATCAAAAGTGGGTGAACGGAACCACGCCCTGGTAAAGGTGATGAATGCGAAAGTTATGGTGATACTCCATGCCCGATTATACCATTTCTCCTTGTTCTTCCATGGACTGATGTTCTTCCAGGCCTTATAGACCACAAGGCCGAGTCCGTTCAGTCCTCCCCAGACCACAAAGTTCCAACTTGCCCCATGCCAGAGTCCACCGAGCAGCATGGTGAGCATCAAATTGATATTCGTGTCGATCCACAATTTGATCGAAGGGCTGATCCGCATGAGGATCATGAAGATCACCAACAGGGAGGCTGCTACCACCGGAACCACCCAGGTATTAGCAAGGAGACTGACAAAGAACAGGACCACCAGCATCATGGTATAGCTAAAGAAGGAACCTCCTCGATTGCCCCCCATTGGAATGTATAGGTAATCCCTCAACCAGCTGGAAAGTGAAATATGCCAACGCTTCCAGAAGGAGGCTACGCTGGTGGCCTTGTAAGGCGAGTTAAAGTTGACCGGTAACCTGAAACCAAGCATCAGGGCAATACCGATCGCGATATCGGTATATCCTGAAAAATCTGCGTAAACCTGGAGGCTGTAGCCGATCAGGGCCATCAGGTTTTCGAACCCGGTATAGGATCCAGGATTGGTAAAAACCCTGTCCACAAAATTGATGGCGATATAATCCGCCAAAAACATCTTCTTCAACAATCCATTAAGGATCCAAAATAGAGCGATCCCCCATTCCTCACGTGTCAATTTGTAATCCTTGTAAAGCTGTGGAATGAAGTCTGCCGCGCGAACGATCGGTCCTGCGACAAGCTGGGGAAAGAAGGATACATAAAATCCAAAATCAAGGATATTGTTGACCGGTTTAATATGTCCACGGTACACGTCAACCGAATAGGATATCGTCTGGAAAGTGAAAAAGGAGATCCCCACAGGGAGCAATATCCTATCCCAGGTAAAATCCGTTCCGAAGGCGTTGTTGGTCAACAATGCAAATTGATTGATGACCTCCATATCATACCCAAAAAGGTGATTCAAGTTCTCGGCAAAGAAATAGGCATACTTGAAATACCCCAGGATAAACAAGTTGATGGCAATGCTCAATCCTAGCCAGACCGTCTTTAGGATGCGGCCCTCCGTTCGGTAGATGAGATGCCCAATGATGTAATCGGTCAGGGTGGATACCAACAGAATGACAAAAAAGAATCCCGACGTCTTGTAATAGAAAAAGAGGCTAGCGAAGAAAAGAAAGATGTTGCGGGCCGCCCGATCCTTGTAAATGAAGCTATAAACGATCAGGACAATGGCAAAGAATCCCCAAAAGTAAAGTTGGGTGAACAACAAGGGTTCATTGTCGTGATAGGTAAGGATATCCAAAAGCCACTCCTTCATGTTCCCTAACGTTGCCATTTACAATATTGAGCATAGGATCGCCGAAAGGCAAAAAAGAACAATTCGGCCTGAAGTTCATATCCTCTGCGGGTAAAGTGAATACGATCACGCGAAGCCAATCCCTCACTATCCCATAATTTTATAGAGTTGAACCCACCCATCACGGTGAATAGGTCCCACCATGCCCCGTTGTATTTCCCGGCCAACTCCTCCATTCCTTCGACCACCTTGAAGATATTGGGGTTCGGGTATCTCCGTTTATAGTAGGAGTCATTATTGGTCATAAAGAGAAATACCACATTGGGATTGACCTTTCGGATCTCCGTGACCAGGGTGTCATAACGAGAGACGAACTCCTCTTTGGTGAAAACATCCTCTGGTTTATACGCATCATTGATGCCAATCCCGAAAATGACCAAGTCGGGATGGATCTTAGCTAATTGAGGTGTGAAATCGACACATCCCAAATAGGATTTCACACTTGCGCCGTTCACCCCAATGGCATGGTACACCAACCCTGGGTCATTGGAAACATGTTGAACACCTTGAAGAAGGAATCGCTTTTGTATGGGACTCGTCTTTCGAAGTCGAATGTTGATCTCGCCTGTGAACTGCTTCAATCTGAACTCCACATAATTGGTATCCGGATGAGAAATGACCGTATCAACCAAACCTGTTGGTTCGAATTCGGGCACAAAACTGGTGTCATCTACCAGGTAGAACAACCGGAATCGATCGAATCTATAGGTCCCGGTATCCCGATTGATGGCACGGATCGAAAAGGTTGCATTCGAATCAAGTGTCAAGGCGGTTATCCCACTTGCACCCCATCGGCTTTGATGGGAAGGCACGGATGATCGTTGACCATCCCATTCGCCCGTATAGGAAACAACATAATTTCTGGGATTATTGGTGCCTGCCAGTCTGAATGGAAAGAAGAAACCACGATCCCCTCTCAGTCCCGGTGAAAGTGAGAGCATGTCTTCGCGCATAGCATCACTCAGGATCCCTGCCTGAACATGGCTGCCGCCCATATGAAGGATGTTCACCTGGCCTTTACCCTGAAAGATCAATGTATCCAGCTTGGAGAAAAACCGGTAGAATCCGGCACTATCTCCATTGTACCGAATTCGGTTCGCTTCGGTCCTAAGGAAAGGATATTGCTCTTGAAGGGCTAATTGACCCATAGCGATCAGCGGAAAAAATACTATGATCAGAAGTCGGATTCTCATGGAAGTATGGTCGAATCGGCAGGTTCAACAATGGAATCGGCTTGGGATCTCTGGATCTTTCGGATCTCCTTGTCGAGGGCAGCATGAAATAGTTCGGCCACCTTTTTGGCTCCTTTGGGCGTGAAATGGACATAATCAGGACCCGCCAACGGAGGTTTGGCATCTACCCATCCCGGCATACTATTCCATCCGCCCATGACCTCGTATAGGTCCCAAAAGGCCACTCCATTTTCAAGGGCCGCTTTCTTTAGCGCATCCCGGACGGAAGGAAGAAAGGGATAGGTTTGAAACTCGCCATCCACTTTGGTCGCCATATCACTTGGTCCGATGAGGACAAAACCCGCATTGGGAAGAAGTCGCTTTAAAAGTCGCAACTGAGAAGCAAAATAGGATCCATATTGCTCTGCCTTTTTTTCAGAATCAATGTATGGAACAGTGTTTCCGCCATATTGTAAGATCACCAACCCCACATCAAGTTGCTGGAGTTGAATTGCCAACTGACTCCGATCCAGCTTACGAAACACCACTCCACTTGCCCCGCGCATGGCGATATTGTCAAGGTGGATCCCGGTAGGGCTTTCAAGGGATACTGCATATACATCCGGACCATCGAGAGAACGGAACCGGAATTCTAGTTCTTTTGGGGTCTTTTCCAGGGGAATATCAACTAACCCTGAAGTTCCTGTCGGGCCGATCTTTCGGTCCAAAATCCTTTTCCCATCCGCAAATACCATCAGCCGAAAGGAAAATCGATTCTGGCCAAAGAACAACCTTGCCCGGTCAAATCGACGCACGTGGGAAAATCCCATACGACTCGGAGAGTACCTCAACCAGGCCTCCACCGTATCAACAGGGGGAAGGCTATCTTTATAGTAGGGGGTGAATCGATTGAAGATCGCACGGAACCCGTAGGCATCATGACGAATATTGGTGTCCAATTTTCCAAATCGCGTAAACCGTTGCCAATTGGAGCTTGCCTCCTGCTCTACGGAAAAATTGGGAACAAATTCTACCGCAGGGAGGGCTCCGGGACCCCAACCTCCATACTCTCTTTGCCATTGCTCACGGAGGAATGAGGATATCCGATCCCCTTCGATCTGTGAATCCCCATAATGAAGGACCCGGATCTGCTTATGTCCGGTTCGCTCAAGAGATTCGACAAATCCCTTGAGAGGATGATCCCCTTTGGGAAGCTGAAGTGCGAGCAGTTTCTTTCTTTGTTCTGCTCGATAAGTGGAGATACTGTCATGGATGGAGGTCGAATCTATGGCTAGAGCATAATCCTCCAATAGCTCGTTGACATTGGGTGCATCCACCGAATCCTCAGCAAGGAAGGATCTCCAGGTAGGAAAGGTGAGTTCGACCGTACCGAGCTTCACACCATCATCAGGGAATATGAGCATGAGCATCCCGCAAAGGGCTCCCACGATAAGGAGCGTCAGAAGCGTCCACCAGGGTCGAATCATGGCAATTTGGGTATACGGAGAACCTGCCCAACCTGAATTTCCTCATCGATCCGGTTGTACTCCATGATATTTTCTGCAGAGACCCCTGGGAATTCGCGGGCGATCTTCCACAATGTATCTCCTTCCTTTACCGTGTATTCGGTGTATTCTCGATTGAATTTCACCGGTTCTCTGGGTTCCTCCCGAATGGGTTGTTTCACCTCCACCGGCTCGGTCCCTAGGGGAGTAAAGATCATCAAGGTCTGGCCTACACGGATCAGGTCACCACGAAGGTCGTTCCAATCCCTCAGGTCTGAAACACGAACCTTGAAGCGCCCTGCGATCGCCCCTAGATTATCCCCCGGACGGACCTGGTATTCACTGGTCCGATATTTCCTTGGATCTGGGATCCCCTTTTTGATGTTCTCTCTCCTCTCCTCAATCTTCTTGGCCTGTACGGCCATTGATCTTTTGGCAAATTGCTTGAGGCTATCAGATACGGCACGATATTTATCAAGCTCCTCCGAGTATCCCCAAACCACGATCCTTTTGGAGGTTGATGATGTAATGATATCTGAAAGCAATTGAGGATTTCCCATCCTGACTCCGGCCACGTAAATGGGCGTGGTGAAGGTCACCGGTTGGATCAGGGAATCGAGATGAAGAAGGTCTTCTTTGCGAGCCTCGCTTTTCGACATGGCCTTCCGCAATATTCTCAATTCTTTCAAGGTCTTCCTGAATCGTTCCGGAAGAGGTCCATCCTCTCCCTGATATCTTCGTCGGGAGCGCTCGATCAAGGTGGGACTCTCGATAAAGGAAAGCAATGCGATCCCGGGATCCCACAGATTCTTCTGCATGTCCCTGTAATACCTGGTCGCTGCCTCGGTAGCTTTGACCGGATCCAATCTTTCATCCACCTCCTCGTTGACCACGAGTCCGTATTTGACAGCCACGGGAAAGGACAACTGCCACCACCCAGCACGGTCATGATCACTTTTGATATCGGGAACCAATCCTGAGAGAAAGACCGCTGCATATCCCATGGAATCCACAAACTCAACAGCCTCTGCAGACATATACTGCCTGTAATGCTGAAGCACGGTCTGGAACATTCGTGGTTTGTAGCAATTCTCTTCCGTTAAAAGAGCATAGAAACCTCCGATCTGTTCACGTGTCAGGGATGGAGCAGCTTGTTTACGGATATCCTCGATCGCCAACTCCTCAATGTCGAGACAGAGCGTAGGTTGCTGAAGCTGAGTAGGAGGAACGAATCGGCTCCAATAGTCCACACCCCGAAAGAGGACATCCTCCACGGGTGTTCTTGGACCTCCTGCCGATCCAATAAAAGGCATAACAAGCAGGATAAGACTGGGGGCGATTCGTTTGATCACGGGTTAAAAATAGAAAGAACCCGACGTGAATCAAGCGATCAATTGGTCTCGACCGTAGTTTTTCTTCCCGGTTCGGGCATGGTCCGAAAGATAATATCCCACAAAGGACTGCTTACACCGAAGGCCCGATCATGTTGCTGGTAGTGGTGAATATTGTGATGCCTCCACCAAAAATTGAATTTTTTGGGACTGGGAACCGAGTGAACCATAAGGTGGATCATCATATATAGAAGGTACCCAATGAGAAACCCGGGTGCAAAGGCCCAGGCCAGAGTACCCATGATCAGGTAGAACACGCCAAAGAGGATGCTCGCGATCAAAATACTTGGCAGGATCGGTAGGACGATCCTTCGATTGTCATAGGGATACTTATGGTGGATCCCATGAAAGAGGTATTGAATCCCCTTGTCATAAGAGGCATCTCGAATATCATGGTAGAGGAAGCGGTGAAGAATGTACTCTCCAAAGGTCCATGTGAACAAACCGATACCGAACCACATGGCAATGACCCCAATCGATGCTCCGGTAATGCGCCAATACTGATATAACATGGCCGAAGCGAGGATTATGTAAAACGCGGTGATCACTCCTGGATGGGTATAGGTCAATTTTTCCAGGATGGGATTCTTGAAAATGGCTGGTTGTTTTTCTCTGCTGATCTCAGCTTTTCCCATGGTTAACGCAGCTTTTAAAGAATACCCCAAAGGTACAATTTAAATGTACTTTTGCTGAATGGATGTAAGCTTCCTGGAAGGATTTTCTCTCATTATTGGGGGAGTTGGAGCAGGTATCATCAATACGTTGGCAGGAAATGGTTCTGCCATCACACTTACATTGCTGATGGCCATGGGGTTGGATGCCAACATGGCCAATGCCACCAACCGGGTGGGTGCGGCGTTGCAAACCCTTACCTCTGTGTTGAGCCTTCGGAGAACCCCAAGGACCTACAAGAACATCCGCGACGCTTTCTTCTTCGTCATTCCATCGGTGATCGGTTCCGTGATCGGCGCTTATGTGGCCGTGGAGACACCCCCTATGATCCTGAAGTACATCATTGGGGGTGTGATGGTGTTCCTCCTATTCACACTCATCAAGAATCCGGGAAAGTGGTTAATAGGAACCGATACCTCAAGAAGTCACAAGACCCGAAAGAACTGGATCTGGTTCTTCCTGGTGGGTCTCTATGCCGGGTTCATTCAAATGGGAATCGGTGTGATCATGCTGGCCATATTGGTGCTTATTGCCAAATACAGTTTGAGGGATGGAAATATCATCAAGCTTTTCATTGCCTTTTTCATGACCGTTCCGGCCTTCATTGTCTTTGCCCTTAGCGGTGATATCGTATGGCTCCCCGGTGTTCTCTTGGCGATTGGTGCAATGATCGGGGCATGGATCGGCGCACGATTCCTCCTATACCATTCCAAAGCGAATCAGATCACGCGATGGATCCTCATCGGCATCATTTTCGTCGCCATCATCCGGATCTTTGGCCCCCTATTCATTTCCTGAATTGTCAGTTTGTCAGCATCCATTGCCTTGGCACGTGGTTTGTCAATGGAGGGCTGGAATCGAATAAAACAAATCATATGAATTCTGGAAAGATCAATGTTACCGCCGAGAACATTTTTCCCATTATCAAGAAATTCCTGTATTCGGATCACGAGATCTTCCTTCGTGAACTGGTTTCCAATGCCACGGATGCCACGACAAAATTGCAGACCCTCAGCCGAATCGGTGAGGCAAAGGGAGAGCTTGGCGACCTGACCATACAGATCAATGTCGATAAGGACAAAAAGACGATCACCATTTCTGACAGGGGAGTTGGAATGACCGCCGAAGAGGTGGAGAGATACATCAATCAGGTGGCTTTCTCTGGAGCTGAAGAATTCCTCAAGAAGTATAAGAACGCAGATGGGAACGGGATCATCGGCCATTTTGGTCTTGGGTTCTATTCAGCCTTCATGGTGGCAAAAAAGGTAGAGATCGTTACCAAGGGGTATAACCAGACCGAAGAGGAGAAGGGTACTCATTGGACCTGTGAGGGCAATCCCGAATACACCATGGAAGAGGTGGAAAGAAAGGACAGAGGCACCACCATCATTCTTCACATTGCCGAGGATAGTACCGAATTCCTTGAGGATCAAAGGATCCAAACCCTTCTTGACAAATACTGCAAGTTCTTACCCGTCCCCATTCAATTTGGAGAGAATGAGGAAAAGATCAAGGTGAGTGAAGAGGGACAAGAGGATAAATTCGAGACCAAGAAGGTTCCAAACATCATTAACAACCCCTCCCCTGCCTGGACGAAACCTCCTACCGAACTTAAGGATGAGGACTACAAGGATTTCTATCGAGAGTTATATCCTTATTCCTTTGACGAACCCTTGTTCCACATCCATTTGAACGTCGACTATCCATTTGATCTGACGGGTATCCTTTTCTTCCCTAGGATCAAAGCCAACATGGAGCTGCAGCGAAATAAGATCCAACTCTATCAGCAGCAGGTATTTGTGACGGATAATGTGGAGGGGATCGTCCCCGAATTCCTTGGAATGCTTCATGGTGTCCTGGACAGTAAGGACATCCCCTTGAATGTTTCCAGAAGTTATCTTCAAGCGGATGCGAAAGTGAAGAAGATCGCCGGACACATCACCAAGAAGGTAGCCGATAAGCTGGAGGAGTTATTCAAAAAGGACCGCGAGGATTTCGAGAAGAAATGGGATGACATCAAGGTCATCATCGAATATGGGATCCTTACCGAAGCCAAGTTTGCGGAAAGAGCAGAGAAATTCTTTCTGTTGAAGAATACAGAAGGGGAAGGTTTCACCTGGGAGGAATACATGAAGAAGGTTCAACCGGCCCAGACGGACAAAGATGGAAACACCGTTCTCCTCTATGCTGCCCATAAGGAAGGTCAACATGCGTATATCAGTCGGGCCCATGAAAAGGGATATGATGTTCTTTTGATGGACAGCCCCATCGTAAGTCACCTTATGCAGAAATGGGAAGGAGACAAGGAAAAGATCCGTTTTGCTCGAGTGGATGCTGACACTCTTGACAAGTTGATCCCAAAAGAGGAGAATACCATTTCAAAACTGAATGAAGAAGAACAAAAGACCGTTCAGGAAAGTATCGAAAATGCAGTGGATAAGGCAAAATTCACTGTTAAACTCGAAAACCTTGAAAGTGATGAGGTTCCATTTCTGATCACCGTTCCTGAATTCATGCGCCGAATGAAGGAAATGAGTATGAGCGGTGGCGGAATGATGGGCATGGGTGACCTTCCGGAAGTCTATAATCTTGTTGTGAACACCAACCACGAATTGACCGGGAAGATCGCTGCCGAAAAGGACGAGGATAAACGACGGTCACTTATCAAGCAGGCCGTTGACCTTGCCATGCTTCAACAAAACCTCCTTCACGGGGAAGCCTTGACCCATTTTGTCAAAAGAAGTTTCTCCATGATGGATTGATCATCTATGAATGTCCTTTGATAAGCCCTCCGAATGGGGGGCTTTTTTTATTTACCTACCGAGGTAAAAGCCCACAGATCGATCCAGGGACATCGTAACAGAACGTCATCTTGAAACCTAACATTTATCATGCGATAGCATAAGATTTGTCATAAAGTTCTGGCAGCCCGATGGATACTTTTATTCTATCATTCAATACCGGAACAAAGTGAAAAATCTAGTGATCCTAGGTGCCGGTACAGCCGGTACCATGATGAGCAATCATCTCTCCAAGGCACTTCCACATGATGAGTGGCACATCACCATCGTGGACCAGAAAGCGATCCATCACTATCAACCGGGTTACCTCTTTATCCCATTCGGGATCTATGAACCCGATGAGGTCGTAAAACCCATCAAAAAATTCTTACCGAGCTCTGCGGAGTATATTCAGAAAGCCATTGAAAAGGTGATCCCTGAAAAGGATCAGGTCATCCTTGAGGATGGACAGGTTCTCTCTTACGATATTTTGATCATCGCCACGGGAACCGATATCGCCCCGGAAGAGATCGACGGTATGGTAGGCCCCCATTGGCATCGCGACATCTTTGACTTCTACACCCTGGATGGAGCGGTCGCCCTTCACGACAAACTCAAAGATTGGGAAGGAGGAGAACTGGTGGTTCACATTACCGAAATGCCCATCAAATGTCCTGTTGCCCCTCTTGAATTTGCCTTTTTGGCAGATGCCTACTTCGAGGAAAGAGGAATGAGGGATAAGGTAAAGATGAGTTTTGTGACCCCTATGGACGGTGCTTTTACCAAGCCAGTGGCCACTGCAAAACTCCATCACCTTCTCAGTGAGAAGAAGATCAACGTGGTTCCCAATTTCAACATCATGCATGTTGACCCTGAGAATCGAAAGATCGTGGATTACGAAGGCCGGGAAGTATCCTATGACCTTCTGGTAACCATTCCGACCAATAAGGGAGCTGACTATGTAGAAAGAAGCGGGTTCGGTGATGACCTGAACTTCGTCCCCACCGACAAGGGCACCCTACAGTCCAAGGTGAAGGAAAACATCTTCGCTATCGGTGATGCCACCAACATCCCAGCCTCCAAGGCGGGTTCCGTCGCACACTTTGAAGGCGAGATCCTTCTGGAAAACATCCTTCGGTATATCAAAGGCGAACCTTTGAAGGCTGATTTTGATGGACATGCCAATTGTTTTGTCGAGACCGGGCACGGAAAGGCCCTTTTGATCGACTTCAATTACACACAACAACCTGTACCAGGAACCTTCCCATTCCCTGGCGTGGGACCATTGACCCTCTTGAAGGAAAGCCGGATGAACCACATGGGGAAACTGGCCTTCAAATGGATCTATTGGAACATGCTCATCACCGGACGTCATATTCCTTTCGTCCCTGCCAGAATGAGCTTAAGCGGAAAAGAATTGGAAACCGAAACTGTATAAAATCAAGATCATGGACAAACAGATCAATGGATTCAATATCCACGTGAACGAGGAAGGATACATGACCGACCTCAACGAATGGAACGAAGTTGTCGCACGTGAGATCGCTCACGAAGAAGGCATCGAACTTGAGAACAAGCACTTTGAAGTTCTCAAATACCTGCAAGATCAGTATAGACATGAGGTACCCCTCACTATCCGTAAGGTAGGAAAGAGCGGTGTGGTGGACATCAAGGGATTCTATGAGCTGTTCCCAGGAGGACCCCTTAAGAAAGCCAGTAAGATCGCTGGAATTCCAAAACCAGCCAGTTGTATCTGAACCTAAAAACAATGTCATGGGACTTTTAGCTGATGTCCAGGTCCAGGAAATGGATCAAAGAAAGGATGCCAAGGTGAAGAAGATGATGATCATCCTCTCCAAGGCAACCATTGACAACGTCTATGCCTGTATGATCCTGGCCAATGGAGCGAGGATGGAAGGCATTGACGCCGAGATCTTCTTTACCTTCTTCGGACTCGAAGCCATCCAGAAGAAGAAGTTGGAACACCTACACGTTGCGACGGTCGGTAATCCGGCCATGCACATTCCAACCATGCTTGGGGGTCTTCCGGGAATGGAAGCTTTTGCGACCAGCATGATGAAAAAGGAAATGGAAAAGCTGGATATTCCACCGATCGGTGAATTTCTGGAGATCCTGAGTGCCAGTGGCGCAAAACTATGGGCCTGTAAATTGGCCATGGACATGTTCCACCTGGAAAAGAAGGATCTCATCGACGAGCTCGACGGAGTGCTTACAGTGGGTGACTTTTACGAACGTGCCGGAGGAGAGAATACCCACCTCCTCTTTATATGACCCTCTAGTTGTGTCAAGGGAAAGCTGCCTGAACTCAGGCAGCTTTTTTTGTTTTCGTCCTATCCATATAAGGATCCTCCAATAACTCAAAACTCTTTGTATCAGCCTATTAAGATCCAATAAAATGGAGCATTGAATTCATTTTCTACGAAAAACATGTATATTTCAGTACCCAAAACAGCAAAATAGAATCTGAAAAACAACCCAAATGGCACTTTGCTATGAAAAAGTTTACCCTCCTCTCCGTCCTCCTGGGCACACTTTCGCTCGTGCTTCCAGGGTGTGGCCTCGACGATCAATCCAAGACCAATTTCACCCCTGAAGGACACTGGATAGGCTCTCTTGACAATTTCTTTGCAGAAAATGAACTGGAGGCCCTTCAATCGTTCTATGTTCCCGGTAATGCCAAGGGAACACTGATCAGTCGCGAAGGAACCCGGATCACCTTCACCCAGGGTTTTGTCAATGCTAATGGATCACCCATCAATGGGAATGTGACCGTCCAATTGATCGAAGCCTATTCAAAAGGCGATATGGTTCTGATGAATAAAAGGACCGTGGCTCGGATCAATGGGAATTTACTGCTTATGCTTTCAGGAGGTCATCTTCTCCTCAGGGCTTATTGGGCAGGGACCCCCGTAGTGCCAAACCCCAATGGGAAGATCGAGGTCTTCATGCCGGTGGATAACTCAGGTACTACCCCAACTGGTGTAGAACAGTACTATGGCAGCATTGATATCGATGGACAGATCAATTGGCAATACCCAGTGGGTAAGACCTCCAACCCCATCGGAACCTGCTTTGACAGTATCGCCAACCAAAATGGGTTTTGTTTTGAACTCAATTCGCTCACCTGGACCAGTGTAGGTAAGATGTCCCCCGCTCCAACGAGCACGGCAGATATTGAAGTTCAACTTCCCCAGGGGTTCAATGCTGGCAATACTATGGTCTTTGTGACCTGGGACAATCAAAATTCTATGAAACAGGCCACGGTGGTCGGAAATCTCGCCACCCTGAAAAATGTAGGTGTCGGCCAGGAGGTCCACATCATTACCGTAGGTGCCTCAGATGGTCGTTTGCATGCCGAAAGCACCGGAATCGTGGTTCAACCCGGATATCGTCATATCATCAAGGATCTGCCGCCTTCCTCTCTGGCACAATTCGCGGACGAAATGAAACGTTTACCCTGATGGACAAAAGAAACTTTCTTCTAACCCCGGTGCCTTTGGTCCGGGGTTCTTTTTTATGGAAGCCATCGATAAACCCGATAACTTAGCGATCCCATTAATCCCTGAGCCATGAGGATCCTTGCCTTACTGTTCTTGTTCATTCCCTTCATCGACCTGTCCGCTCAGGC
>JAJLJK010000077.1:0-1054 GCA_033844885.1 Bacteroidota bacterium
ACCTGAGCTCCAACAAAGGAGCAGGGTGAGGAAAAGGTCTTTAAGCCTTACGGTTGATCTTCCACTTCGATTTCGCGGAAACGCCATTGGAGGCTGAGGTTTTCGTTGATTCTTTCTTTCCGGACATCAGGTAGGCAGCCAGCAGAACGGCCACTTCCTCACGATCCTCATTGGGTTGAACGAGAGCGTCTGGAGTAAAGTATTTGGAAACGAAATTGGTATCAAAGTCCGCTGTGCGGAACGCTTCGTGTTCCATGACAAATTTTCCAAACCCGAGAGTGGTTTCAACCCCGCCCACCTCATATTCTTCGATCGCACGGATCATTCGGTCAATCGCCTCGATACGGGTTGCTCCATGTGTGGATAATTTGGCGATCATGGGGTCATAGTAAATAGGGACCTCCAAGCCTTCCTCAAATCCGTCATCCACACGAACGCCGGGACCCTGTGGTCGACGATAAACGTTCAGGCGTCCGATGTCTGGAAGGAAGTTGTTCGCTGGATTCTCGGCATAGACCCGTACCTCGATGGAATGTCCGTTGATACTCAGATCCTCCTGTGCAAAGCTAAGAGGATGGCCTTCGGCAATAAGGATCATCTCCTTGACAAGATCGACACCGGTGATCATTTCGGTAACGGGATGTTCGACCTGAAGGCGGGTGTTCATCTCCAGAAAATAGAAATCTCCATCTCCCCCATAGATGAACTCCACTGTACCGGCACCAACGTAATTACAGCTTTTAGCGACATTGACAGCCGCTTCACCCATTCTCTTTCGGGTCTCAGGTGTGAGAATTCCGGATGGTGCTTCCTCTATCACTTTCTGATGACGACGTTGGACGGAGCATTCCCTTTCAAACAAGTGAACGACATTCCCATGTTTGTCAGCAAGCACCTGGATCTCGATATGTCTGGGATTCGTGACGAACTTCTCGATGAATACACTTCCATCTCCAAAGGCAGATGTGGCCTCAGAGATCGCCAGTTTCATCTGGCTCTCAAAATCCTCCACCCGATCCACAAGTCGCATTCCCTTTCCTCCTCCACCGGCAGA
>JAJLJK010000078.1:0-9683 GCA_033844885.1 Bacteroidota bacterium
CTGTATCGCCACCCAACACGCTTCGGTTAAATTGAGTGAACTGGCTGTTGGGATCGGTCCTTTTGTAGTAGGACCCGCTGTGGAGCGAAAGATCGGATTGAGTGGTATGAGCCAATTGGCGATCGACGCTAGTGAATGGCGGTCCGCTAACTGGGCCTACGGCCATGGACTATATGCTAGCATTCACGAATCCATCGAGGAGATGGACCAGGAGATAGAACGACTTGCCAAGCGGCTAGCCAATAGCAACCCGGAAGCCATGGCTGAGTTGAAAAAGACGTTCTGGAAAGGCACAGAGAATTGGGATGACCTTCTCGCAGAGCGCGCCGCTATCAGCGGGCGTCTGGTACTGAGTGATTTTACCCGAAATGCCATCAACGCTTTCAAGACAAAAAAATAACATGTAGTTTGTACGCCATTCCCGACATTTGGCAAAATTTCTAAAGGATGAAAAGAACTACCCTTCTTGCCCTCGTTCTTTTGGGCTTCTCATCAATGGCTCAGGACAAGGATACGACCAAGCCTGCCGGTCCCTGGAATCACAGGGGATACTTCAACTTCAATATCGCACAGACCGCTCTCAGCAACTGGAATGCAGGGGGTCAGAATTCTTTGGCATGGAATGTACTTACCGGATACGGTATCGATTACAAAAAGGGAATATGGGAATGGGTCAACACCCTGGAGATCGCCTATGGGATCAACAGTCAGGGAAGCATTGAAACTAAGACCGATGACCGGATCGAGTTCTCCACAAGGATCGACCGAAGTCTCAATCCGAAAAAAACCTTGTGGTTGTCCGGGTTTGGAAATTTCAGAACCCAGTTCACAAAAGGTTATCGCAACCCCGAGGCTCAAGACTCGGGTCGATATATCTCAAATTGGATGGCTCCCGGTTACGCCACCTATGGTATTGGTTTCACCTATAAGCCCAATGATAAGTTCGAGGTCTATCTTTCTCCTGCCCAGATCAAGAACACCTTTGTCCTCGATCAGGCCCTTGCAGATAGTGGACAATACGGGGTGGATCCGGCCGAGTTCGATCCAGTTACTGGGGTCAAGATCCAGGATGGTCAGAACATACGATGGGAGATCGGTGCTTATCTGAATGCCCGTGCTTCGGTCAGTATCATGGAGAACATCACCTATGAAGGGAAACTCGACCTGTTTGCCAACTATCTGAACAATCCCCAGAACATCGACGTCAACTGGGAGAACCTCTTCCTTATGAAGGTCAACAAATTCATTACTGTCAGCCTTCACCTTCACCTTATTTATGATGATGACATCAACTTCAAGGAGATCCGGGATGGTGAGGTCGTGGTTGGACCACGCACCCAGTTCAAGGAGACCCTGGGTGTTGGCGTTGCCTACAAATTTGACTGAGTCTAGCTTAATTTCATAGCCCTAGCCGCTGGTCCAAGGATCAGCGGCTTTTTTTATGGCTTTTCAGCGGAATTGGGTTTTCCAGCCGGGTCATTGTTTCCGATATTTGTGGTCCATTTAAATGAACCACCATGGCTTCCACCAAAACGAAGACCAGTATCGATAAGGACATCCTTCTCAAGGCATTCGAACTCATGGCCACCTCCAAAGCGATGGCTGAGCTCTATGAGGCCAATAAAGAGGTGACCTCCAAATATGTCCATGCGAGTTCAAGGGGGCATGAAGCGATCCAGCTTGCATTGGGACTTCAGTTAAAACCCCAGGATTGGGTATCGCCCTATTACAGAGATGACTCCATCCTATTGGGGATCGGAATGCGTCCGTATGAATTGATGCTTCAGTTACTTGCGAAGCGCGATGATCCCTTTAGCGGAGGGAGGACCTATTATTCTCATCCTTCGTTGAATCAGGATGATAAGCCAAAGATCCCTCACCAATCCAGTGCCACAGGGATGCAAGCCATTCCAACCACTGGCGTGGCCATGGGGGTGCAATATCGCGAGAAGCATGGTCTTTCTCCAGACTACCAAGGAGAGAATCCGGTGGTTGTATGTTCTATCGGAGATGCAGCTATGACCGAAGGAGAGGTCTCGGAAGCCCTTCAGATGGCCGCATTGAAACAATTTCCCATTCTTTATTTGGTTCAGGACAATGGTTGGGACATCTCTGCCAATGCCAAGGAAACGCGTGCACAGAATGCCGCGGAATATGCTGGAGGTTTTCACGGAATAGAAGTGCGCTCCATTGATGGTGCCGATTTCATCACCAGCTATGAGACCCTGAATGAAGTGATCGGACAGATCCGAAAGGAACGTCGTCCATTCCTTGTTCATGCAAAGGTCCCCCTTTTAGGACACCACACTTCAGGCGTTCGAAAGGAATGGTACAGAGATGACCTGGAGGAGCATCAGTCCAGGGATCCATTTCCAAGGTTTCGGCAGGAACTTCTCGATATCGGAATAGAAGAGTCAGAATTGGACGATATCGAGAAAAGAGCATCAAACCAGGTTCACTCCGACTATGAAGAGGCCCTTAAAGCGGAAGATCCAAGGCCTGAGGACCTTTTCAATTATGATTATGCGCCCACACCCATAACGGAAGAAAAAGGAGAGCGCGAACCCAGGGGAAGGGAAAGGACGGTAATGGTGGATGCAGCGCTTTTTGCCATCCAGGAACTGATGAAGAAACATCCTGAAGCTTTATTGTACGGGCAGGATGTAGGTGGGCGCCTTGGAGGGGTTTTTCGCGAGGCAGCGACTCTCGCTCAGAAATTCGGAGATAGCAGGGTATTCAACACCCCCATTCAAGAAGCCTTCATCATCGGATCCACTGTCGGAATGGCGGCTACAGGACTCAAGCCTATTGTGGAGGTGCAATTTGCCGACTATATCTGGCCCGGTCTCAATCAGTTGTTTACCGAGTTGAGTAGGAGCTATTACCTATCCAATGGCAAATGGCCGGCCTCTGCGGTCATCCGTGTCCCAATAGGAGCCTATGGCTCAGGCGGGCCCTATCACAGCTCCTCTGTAGAAAGTGTGCTTTCCAATATTCGTGGGATCAAGGTGGCTTACCCGAGTACGGGTGCCGACCTCAAGGGCTTGATGAAAGCCGCATTTTACGATCCGAACCCCGTAGTGATGCTAGAGCATAAAGGGCTTTATTGGAGTAAGATCAAGGGTACTGAAGAGGCAAAGACCATTGAGCCCGATGAGGATTATGTGATCCCCTTTGGGAAAGGTAGGGTCGCCCTTTCTGCCGAGTCCGGATCCGAAAGCACCCTGGCTTTGATCACTTACGGAATGGGGGTCTATTGGGCAAAGACCGCAGCGAAGCAATTTCCCGGCAGGGTCGAGATCATCGACCTAAGGACCATCGTTCCCCTTGATGAGGAACTGATCTATGCCACCGTCCAAAAACACAACCGATGCCTGGTGATCACAGAGGAGCCGGAGATCAACACTTTCGCACAATCTTTGGCGGGGATGATCGCACGGAACTGTTTTCAGTTCCTCGATGCCCCGGTAGAGGTGATCGGCTCCGAAAACATGCCTGCCATTCCATTGAATAGCACACTCGAGGCCACCATGATCCCGAATGCAGAGAAGGTCGCCGAACGTATGAAGAAGGTACTCGAATATTGATCCAGGATCAATCACACTCAAGCCTCCTTTTAGGGGGCTTTTTTTTGCGGATGCACGGGGGTAGTTTTGTAGCTTTCATCCTTTAAGTTACTTCCATGACCTTTCTTGATCAGCTTGCCGATCACATCCTAAAACTCCCCTTTCCAACCGACCGGATCGCTGTGGTCATGGCCAATCGGAGGGCTGAGATCTTTTTGAAGAAAGCCCTTGGTAAGCATAGCGATCGACCAATGATCGCCCCTCGGATGTTCCCGGTCGAGACCTTCATCGAAGACCTGGGTGGATGGAGGGTGCAGGGACAGACCTCCTTGATCTTCCTCCTTTATCAAGCATATTCAGAACGGATGGGAAACAAGGCCGATCCCTTCGATCAATTCTTGAAATGGGCCAACTGGGTGCTTCAGGATTTCAACGAGATCGACAGATACCTTGTGGATGCCCGAAAAGTTTACCGCAATCTGGAGGACATCAAGGTCCTTGAATCCTGGGGCCTTCAGCCCAATGAAGAACCCCGTGGCTTGATGAAGAATTACATGGAGTTCTGGCATCAACTTCCCGACCTGTATTTCCATTTCAGGGAGCTCCTTATCCAACGGGGCTGGGCCTATCAGGGAATGGCTTATCGAAAAGCATCGGAAGAGATCGATTCCTCGATGGAAACGATCCTGGAAAGCATGAAGGTGGATCATATCATTTTTGCAGGTTTCAATGCGATGAATACCGCAGAGGAGAGGATCGTCACCAAATTCCTATCCGCGGGGAAAGCAGAGATGCTTTGGGACGGCGATCATTACTATGTGGATGATCCCGATCAGGAAGCCGGGCAGTTCATCAGGCAATTCCAAAAGAGATGGCCGGCCTTTTCTCGTGAGGGAATGAGGTGGGTCGGTGATCATTTCAAAGGGGCACCCAAACAGATCCAGATGATAGGGATCAATGGGCAGATTGCCCAGGCTAAGTTGGCAGGTCAGATCATTGGGGAACTTCCCACCGACCCGGATGAAAGAACGGCCTTGGTCCTTGCTGACGAGGCCTTGTTGTTGCCTGTGATCCAATCCCTTCCACCTGACCTTCCACCCTCTAACATCACCATGGGGATCGCACTGACCCACCTGCCTATGGCAGCAGGTATATCGGCACTTCTCGATATGCATGAACGAGCTTTGAACAATCCCCGTGTGAAGCGTGGAAATCCCCAAGCATTCTATTACAGGGACCTGGAGGCATTCCTGCAAACCGAGTTGGGGAGGTTCTCGGTTGGTGGCATCCATATTTCGCGGCAGATCCTGGAATCCCTTCGAAAGAACAACCTTATCTACCTTACCGATAAAGAGCTTTTGGATCGATTCAATGTCTCACCCCATGCCCACCTTGCCTTTCAGCATGTGTCTAAGCCCATTGAGCTCGGCCGGAATTTGGTGGAACTGATCAATCGGATGGCTGCCGAGAAGAAAGGAGACATGGGATCGATCAATATTGAATCCCTGTTTGCCCTATACAGCTTGTTGAACCGCCTTACGGATCTTTTGGAACAATATCCGGTGGTCCAAGATCTCAGAACCTTCAGAATGTTATATCACAACCTTCTGAAGGATGAGACCCTTTCATTTTATGGAGAACCTCTTTCCGGATTACAGGTGCTGGGGGTTCTCGAGACACGAAACCTGGATTTTGATACTCTGATCATTACCTCATTGAATGAAGGTGTCCTTCCGGCAGGGAAGGCCCATAACTCGTTTATTCCCTACGACCTAAAAAGGGATGCAGGCCTTCCAACCCATGAGGAGAAGGATGCTATTTATGCCTACCACTTCTATAGGTTGATCCAGAGAGCCAAAAAGGTTTTCTTCGTTTATAACACGAATCAGGACACAACGGGAGGAGGCGAGAAGAGTCGGTTTCTTACCCAATTGGAAATGGAGTACCCTGAAAAGACCGGCTATCGGATCCTTCCCCCAATGCTCCTTTCCGGAACGGCAAACTCGGATAGCTTGCGAACCTCCAATCCCGTTCGCAAGGGACTTGATATGGAACCCGCTCTGCGACAACTGGCCGAGCGTGGGATCTCGCCCTCGGCGATCAACACGTATCTGATGGATCCCATGGAGTTTTATCAGCGATACGTACTCCGATTACGCGAGGAAGAAGAAGCAGAAGAGGTGGCTGGATTCGATACCCTTGGAAATGTGGTTCACGACGTATTGGAAGGATGCTATAAACCATATGTGGGAAGTTTTCCTTCAAAAGAGACGCTCCAGAACTGGATCGCCGATGCCGGAAGCATGACCGCCGAGGCTTTTGAAAAGCATTACCCCAATGGGAATATCAAGGAGGGAAAGAATCACTTGATCTTTCAGGTGGCCACCAGGATGGTTCGCGATTTCTTCGATTCCGAACACCGCCAAATGAAGGAAGGGGTTCCTGTGATCCTATCCCTTGAGAAGGAACTGAAGACCAAGGTTGTCGTTCCTGGTTGGGAAGGTCCGGTCACCATCAAGGGGAAAGCGGATCGGATCGATGAGGTGAATGGCCGGATTCGGATCATTGACTACAAGACCGGAAAGGTGGATCTCAAACCCCTCAAGCAGGATATGGATATCTGGGATGGGACCAAATTCAAGATTCCCATTCAGTTGCTCATCTATCAATGGCTATATCAACAAGAGACTGGAAATGCAGATTCGATGGGCATGGTGTTCTCTACACGTCAAGCATCCCGCGGGTACCAGGGACTCAATGTTTCGGACTTCAAGGATCAAAAGGAACTTTTGGATTGGTTTGAAACGATCTTAAAGGATAAAGTAGGGGAAATCCTTACATTGAACGGAGTTTTCGAAGACAACCGGTTAAATTTGGCGTAGGTTCGTTAATAATGAGACTTCCCATTCTGTTTTCAGGGATCGTTCTGTTTCTCTTCATGTCACCTGTGGTGGGAGAAGGGAATCAGGAACCCCGTTTGCAAGGGAAGATCATAGAAAGTGGGTCCAGCAAAACCATTTCTGGGGCCACCATTCGGGTAGAGACCAACAACGGAACCCATTGGACCGGTCAGGCCAATGAAAGGGGGCAATTTGAAGTCCCCATTGATTGGGAAAAGATGAAAGGCCAAAAGGTCTGGCTGCGGATCGAACAAAAGGGATTCGCACCCATCCGACTGGAGATCACCCCAGAGACCAGAGGTCCGATCAACATACGAATGGAACGTATCGCCCCTCGATTACCCATCCTGGTTCCGCCCGGGAATCAACCGCCCCCGGGAGTCATCATTGTCAATCAACCCCAAGCCAGCAACGGAAATATCCGTTGAGACCCATGAAAAAGAACATTATCGAGCCGGCTTTCCTCTCTGAGGCGGCAGACCGGATCCGTCCTCACATTCATCGTACACCCTTGCTTTCAAGTGAGATCCTTTCCCATAAGTGGGAGGTGGATGTGCGATTCAAATGCGAGCAATTCCAAAAGGTCGGAGCCTTTAAAGCAAGGGGAGCCATGAATGCCGCACTGATGCTTTCTGACTCGGAAAGGAATAGGGGCCTATGTACCCATAGTTCGGGAAATCATGGACAGGCAGTTGCCTGGGCCGCAAAGAAATTAGGAGTGCCATCCGTTGTGGTGATGCCCTCCAATGCACCAAGGATCAAGAAAGAGGCCGTAATTGGATATGGGGCTGAGGTGATCTCCTGTGAGCCTACCATGGAATCCAGAGAATCAACCCTCCAAAAGGTCGTGGAAGATAGGGGCATGACCTTCATTCATCCCTATGATCAATGGCCGACCATTTTAGGACAAAGTTCATGTGCGAGAGAGATCCTTGAAGATTGGGATCCTGATCTCATTATGGCTCCGATCGGAGGGGGAGGGTTGTTATCCGGAACGGCTTTGACCACAAGCGTCATTTCTCCCAAAACCCGGGTCATTGGGGCAGAACCAGAAGGTGCGGATGATGCCTTTCGGTCGATGGGATCCGGACATCCGGAGGTCAATAAAAAAACACAGACCATCGCCGATGGCCTTAGGACCAATATCGGTCACCTTACCTTTTCGATCCTTCGTGATCTGAATATTCCCATAGGGACGGTCAGTGAAGAAGAGATCCTTGAGGCACTGAAGGAGATGTGGACCTACACCAAGTGGTTGATCGAACCATCAGCAGCCGTTCCGGTCGCTTTGTTGAAGAAATTGGCCCCCGAATGGAAGGGCAAAAAGGTAGCGGTAATCCTTTCTGGCGGAAATATGGACCTCGAACCCCGCTCTTTATTTAGAGGATAGCTGGTGGAGGTAAGGTTCCATGAGTTGTTGAACATACTTCCCGATCACATCGAACTCCAAATTGACCCGATCACCCACTTTAAGGGTGTGGAAGACCGTATGTTCGTAGGTGAATGGAATTATGGCCACCGAGAACTTTCCGGGTTCTGAATCGACCACCGTCAGACTGGTTCCGTTCACCGTAATGGAACCCTTTGGGACCGTAAAGAATGAGTGGTTGGTAGGATAGGAAAAATGGAAGTACCAGCTTCCATCCACTTCCTGGATCTCGGTTACAGTCGCTGTTTGATCCACATGCCCTTGGACGATATGGCCATCCAGACGACCGTTGGCAGGCATACATCGTTCAAGGTTGACCTTACTACCCTGTATGAGATCGGAAAGGTTCGTCTTTTCAAGGGTTTCCTTAATGGCGGTGACGGTGTAGCGATCGCCTTCGAGCAATTCTACGACGGTCAGGCAGACCCCGTTGTGCGCGACGCTTTGGTCGATCTTCAATTCAGATTGAAATGGGACTTGAAGAGTGATATGGAGGTTCGATCCTTCCTTTCGAAGGTCAGTGACCTGTCCCATGGCTTCCACGATTCCGGTGAACATGGAGATCTTATTTTATCGGAAAAGGTGAATAAATCCTTTAAGTACCAGTTCTTCTGGTTGTCTCAGGGTCCTGGGTTCGTAGGTAAGGATGTAATAATACACCCCTTCCGGTGCTTCCTTGCCCGTATTCTGGTCGATCCCATTCCAACCCTCGTTTACGAAGTCATTTTCATCGGTGGTCTCCCAGACCGTTACACCCCATCGGTTCACAATAGTGATCCTGAATTTCAGGATATCCTTGAAGATCGGTTCACCATTGGCATCTCTCAGGGGACGGAAGAAGTTATTGGGGCCATCATTGTCCGGTGTAAAGACATTTGGCAGTTGAATGGCGGGGCATCCTTCGATGCAGATCACATTGCTGAAACCAGATTCGTTGGGTTGACCCGGAGCATCATCCACCGCAGTGACCGCATAGCAACCGACAATACTTCCATCACTGACCTGGAAGGTCTTGGCGATCACGCCGGAAGCCAGTGGTTGGGACGGCCAAGGGTCGGTTTCTCTCAACTTGTAATAGACATTATAAGCGATCACATCGGTCGGGCAATCCGGGTCATTGGGATTGTCCCAGGTGAGTGTCAATAAACCGAGTTCACAATTTGCAGTGGCATTGAGAATAGGAGCACAAGGACCTGTGGTGTCAATGGGGATCGAACAGGTTTCCTGTGACCGATTGAAAAGCGGTTCCGGAAGCCCGGAGCCGGTATATCGACCGATGGTGGTGACGTAATAGCAATAGGTCTCTCCATTGACCAGCCCTGTATCGAGATAGGGAAGGTTCTCCACGGTTGTGATCGAATCAAAGATTCCATTGCCATTGTCGTCTCGATAAATGATGAACTCTTCGTTCACCCATGGGAACAGACCTGCCACATCGACCTCGATCGCCTTGTCCCGGCCACGAAGAGCCAGGTAAGGAGAGGAAGCCGAACTTGAGGTTCCCGCATCTCCATTTCCCGAAAGGAATACTACCCTGTATCTATAGCCGCGGGTGTCCGTGTCGATCAGGGAATCGACTGCGGTCGTATCCACGAAATTGTTAAAGGTGTACAGGGGCTGAAAGGTCGTTCCACCGATCCCTTCGGCCCGCTCCAAGCGGTACCCATAAGGAGGAGGAAATACAGTGGAATCGATCTGTTTGGGAGGCACCCAACTCAGCAAGATCCTTCCGGTATTGGCATCGGTTCGGTCCACATCCACATTGGTGATGATGGGGACGATCTTGGG
>JAJLJK010000079.1:0-6622 GCA_033844885.1 Bacteroidota bacterium
GAGAAATGCCCTGGAAAATGGATTCTGCATTGATCGATGCAAAAATGACCGTCATCAATGGGGAGATCCTGGTCATCGGAGGTGAAAAGGAAAATGGGGAACTTGCCCGATACCATCGATTTGTCAATCCCAATAACGGTTCAGTTCGTTATGTGAACATCTCCACCTTTCCAAAGACCGGATTTTCTTTGGTCGAAGGTGACCTTGAATTTTATACGCTATTCGGTACAAAATTGAATGGACAGAAGACCGGAAGGGTGGTTCATGCTTTTCGGGAAGAGCCCGATCCGGATGAAGAAATTCCCTTTATCGTGGAAGTAAACCCAAACCCCGTTACGGGGAATGAGATCATCATCCAGACCAATTCGGCCATCGAATATGCAGATCTCTATGATCTGGGGGGAAGAAAACAAGGGGCCCTGAACCTTGCCAATGGTTGGGGCTGGGTTTGGTTAGGGATTCCTTCAGTCACTCCTGGCCATTATCTATTGATCATCGGATCGCTTGACGGACAAAAGAAAACGGTCAGGTTGTTCATCAACAACTGACCGTTTGACAAATATGTTTTGTTGGTTCTAGAGGGCGGGCAACAACTTTGAGGATACTTCCCCAAAGCCAATTCGTACTCCATTCTTTTCCTTGTAAGCCCGCATGATCACAGTATCTCCATCTTCGATAAAGGAACGCTTTGATCCATCAGAAAGGGTAATGGGTTCCTTTCCGCTCCAGGCGAGCTCCAACATGCTTCCATACGAAGACTTGTCCGGTCCTGAGATCGTTCCACTGGCCATCATGTCACCCGAATTGATGTTACACCCATTGACGGTATGGTGGGCCAACTGTTGGAAGATATTCCAGTATAGGTATTTGTGATTGCTGCGGCAAATGAGATTCTCCTCTCCACCTTCAGGCTGAAGGTAAACCTCCAGGTCGATATCAAAATTCTTGTCCCCTTGATAATTCAGATAATCAAGAACTCGAGGTTCCTGCTTAGGTCCTGCCGTTCTGAAAGGCTCCAGGGCATCCAATGTGACGATCCACGGACTGATGCTACTTGCAAAGTTCTTTGCCAGAAAAGGGCCCAATGGAACGTATTCCCATTTTTGAATATCTCTGGCACTCCAATCATTGAAGATCACCATCCCAAAAATGTAATCCTCGGCCTCGGCTGTGCTTATGGATTGGCCCAATGGTTTTCCTTCGGTGGTAACAAAGGCCATCTCCAATTCGAAATCTACCCTCTTCGAAGGCCCAAATACCGGTTCGGTAGCATCGGGAGGGAGGGTCTGACCTTTCGGCCGATGAACATCGATCCCCGAAATGATGATACTGCTGGACCGTCCGTGATAGCCTACAGGAAGATGAAGCCAATTGGGCATCAGAGCATTCTTGGGATCCCGGAACATGGTACCCACATTGGTTGCATGTTCCCGGCTACTGTAAAAGTCAGTGTAATCCTGAACGAAAACAGGCATGAGCATCTGAACTTCAGAAACAGGGAAAAGGACTTGTTCATGAAGTTCTTTCCGATCTCGAAGTTCAGGATTGTCTTTCTCGAAGATATCCGAAAGACGATTCCGTACACTTCTCCATGTCTCCTTACCCAGTGCAATGAACTCATTGAGTGTATCCTGAAGAAAGATATCATCCGGAAGATCCATCCCCTTGAAAAATCCAAGTTGATGAAGGGCACTTAGGTCGATCGCGGTGTCACCGATCCGGGTTCCGGTGGTGATGATGTCATCATTGGGAATAAAAACCCCAAAGGGGAGGTTCTGGATCGGGAAATCGCTATTGGAGGGAACTTCGATCCAGGATCTTCTGGATGGGTCGTTCGCTTTGATCATGATGAGAAAATTTTGAGCAATGTTACAAACTTTCGTCAGAGCGAAAAAAGAACCCCCCGGTAACGGGGGTTGCAAATGATGTGGAGGGCGTTGTGGGAACCCGGATCAAAATTCTTCCACCAAGAATCCCATTCTTCCGGATTGGGCGTCTCGCAAAGCTTCCAATATCTCAGTTTGCGTATTCATCACAAATGGCCCGTAGGAAGTGACCTTTTCATCAATCGGAGATCCGGAAAGGACAAGAACCATTGCATCGTCCAAGGCTTCAATACCGACCTCTTTGCCTATTGAAGAAAGTTGGATCATGGTCTTTTCATCAATATTCCCAAAGCCTTTCATCCGAACGTTCCCTCGAATGAGATAAAGTAAAGTGTTGGAATCCTCTGGAAGTACCCCATTCCATTCTTTTCCTTTGGGTAGGTGTAACATCAAGCTGAGGATCGGGTAAGGAGAAGAGATCCTTCCGCGATGTTCAAGGTAGTCTCCACTAAAAAGTTGCACCTCGACGCCGTTTTCCGTCCAGGTTTCCACCTCGTCCCTTTGAGCCGAGAGGTAGGTGGGAGCTGCACCTTTGAGACGTGCGGGCAAGTTGATCCACAATTGCAGGATCTCCTGGATTCCCCCTTCTTCTGCAAGATCTCCAGAGGGACGTTCACTGTGCGTCATTCCTGAACCAGCATTTACCCATTGAATCCCACCTGCATGTACCACCTGACTGTTTCCCATGCTGTCACGGTGATGGACATTTCCTTCGATAATAAAAGTGACGGGCATGAACCCACGGTGAGGATGGGGTCCAACCCCTGTAGACCTTGGATTTGACCCCGGTTTAATGTGGCCTTTGTGGTGATGAAGTAAAAGGAAGGGGTCCACTTGTTGGACCTGATAGGTGGGAAGAGGTTGGAGCACGGGCATTCCTCCCATGTCCACTTCTTCTGCTGGTAGCAATCGGATCACTTTTTTCATCATATATCGAATTTCATGGGTACTTCAATGGCTAATATCGATGCTGGTTCACTTGCTCGAAGGGTGACCTTGGAGGTGTCCCAAACCCCCATCCCATCTCTTCTTTTGAGAACTGTATCCTGTAGAGAGACCTCACCTTCCAGAACAAATAGATAAACGCCGGAATTTGAGCTGTGAAGATCATACTCGATCTCGGCTCCTTCATCCAGGTCGGTCAATGAGAACCATGCATCCTGATTGATGCTTAGGGATCCGTTTTCACGATCGGGGCTGACCACCAATTGCCAAGCATTTTTTCGGTCTTCTTCTGAAAAGGTCAATTGCCCATACCTAGGTGAGATGTTCTTTTCTTTGGGAAAGATCCAAATCTGCAAAAAGTTCACCTCCTGGTCCGGACTAGGATTGAATTCTGAATGCTGGACACCTGTTCCTGCACTCATTTGCTGAATGTCGCCCGATCTGATCACGGATCCATTTCCCATGCTATCCTTGTGCTCCAAACTACCTTTCAGTGGGATCGAAACGATCTCCATATTGTTATGTGGATGCGTTCCAAATCCCATTCCGGGTGCAACGATATCATCATTCAGTACCCTTAGGGCACCAAAATGCGTGCGCTCTGGATCAAAGTAGTTCGCGAAGCTGAATGTGTGGTGTGTATTGAGCCATCCATGATCTGCATGACCTCTGGATTCTGCCCGATGTATGAGGGTTTTCATATTGGTGAATTTTAAAACAATGTTACAACATCGTTCTGGATCACACAAAGACCTTAACCCAAGCCTATGATGAAATAAGGTTCATCTATTGAAGATAGGATTCAGTGTTGTAATATTGGCATCGAAAGCGCAAATATTATGGAAAGAGACACTGCCATCTTTGATCTGATAAAAGAAGAGACCAAAAGACAGACCGATGGTCTTGAATTGATCGCCAGCGAGAACTTTGTAAGTCCCCAGGTCCTGGAGGCCATGGGTTCGGTTCTTACCAACAAATATGCAGAGGGCTATCCCGGCCGTCGTTATTACGGGGGATGTGAGGTAGTCGATAAGGTTGAAGACCTTGCCAGGGATCGGGCAAAGACCCTCTTTGGGGCTGAATTCGCCAATGTCCAACCGCATTCAGGATCTCAAGCCAATGCGGCCGTTTATCTGGCCTGTTTGAAACCGGGAGACAAGATCATGGGATTTGACCTATCTCATGGTGGGCATCTTACCCATGGGAGTCCAGTCAACTTTTCTGGTAAGCTATACGAGACCTGTTTCTATGGAGTGGAAGAGGAAACCGGAGAGATCGACTACGATAAGGTCGAGGCTATTGCCCTGGCAGAAAAACCCCGAATGATCATTTGTGGTGCTTCAGCCTACAGCCGTGATCTGGACTATGAGCGTTTCAGGGAGATCGCTGACAAGATTGACGCCTTTCTCCTTGCAGACATTTCTCATCCAAGTGGATTGATCGCAAAGGGATTATTGAACGATCCCATTCCACATTGCCATTTTGTGACCACCACCACCCATAAGACCCTTCGCGGACCCAGAGGGGGAATGATCCTGATGGGAGAGGATTTTGAGAATCCCTTCGGTTTGAAAACTCCAAAGGGCGAGGTTAGGATGATGAGTAGTTTGATCGACGGAGCCGTTTTCCCGGGTACGCAAGGCGGACCTCTTGAGCACGTTATCGCTGCCAAGGCAGTGGCCTTTGGTGAGGCTTTGACCGACGAATTTTTCCATTACACCCTTCAAGTTCAGAAGAATGCTCGCGCAATGGCCGAAGCCTTTGTCAAAAGAGGATATCACATCATTTCAGGGGGAACCGATAATCACTTGATGTTGATCGACCTGAGAAATAAGGGAGTTTCAGGAAAGGCAGCAGAAGCTGCACTAGGGAAAGCGGATATCACTGTCAATAAGAACATGGTTCCCTTTGATGACAAGTCCCCCTTTGTTACCAGTGGCATCCGGGTCGGAACCGCTGCGATCACAACAAGAGGTTTGGTTGAGGCAGATATGGAAATAGTGGTGGAGTGGATCGACCAGGCCATTAATCATCATGACGACGATCAAAAGCTATCGAATATCGCTGCTGAGGTACGGAATAAAATGAGGGATCTCCCTCTTTTCACATAACCTGAATCACGCCCCGAAATGGGGCGTTTTTACTTTTCCACGCTTGGTCGGTGCTCGTAAAATTTCTTGGTCTCCGGATCATAAACGTTCCATTGGGTCACAGGGCCTGCATGGATGTGGAGGCTGACGACATTTTCCGGACCATCATTTCGAACACGGTGAAATCCGATGTAATCATTCAGGTATAGGAATTTCCCTGGACCCAACTTCAGTGTCTGGTAGTGTTCCATTGAATGGTTGACCGATGACCTGAAATAGTGGTCGATCGTAAGGACACCCTCGATGACATAGATCCATCCTTCCTGGTCATCGTAGGAATGGATCGGAGAGGTTTGGCCTGGTTTCCAACACATCAGGATCATCTCGACCTCATCATTGGAAAAGAGCAATTTTCTTGTGTAATGGTCTTCTGCCCATTTAAGATAGGGAACAACCGAGTCAGGATCTATCTGAAGATGATGGAGAAGACCCAGGTATCCGGTGACCCCCGTTCCGTATTCGAGTTCCCTTACCAGGCCCTCGATGGATTGGATGGTTTTTTCGTTCATCATGGCCTATGAGATTGATGGATGTATGGAATTTACATCCTCTGTCAATAGAACTCCATGATATAAGTCACACTAGCTCAGATGTCCAAACCTTCAGGAAGCCCAAATAGGTAAATGATATTCAGGGCATCCGATCGGCTCATTGCCGCTGGGTTGAGTCCCTGCTCCCCTTCAGGGATAGGGATCCCAAGATCTTCATAATGGCGTACCCAGACAGGAAAGAATTCTCCGGATTCAGGATCCTTAAATGTCATGGGTTGAGGAATGAATGGATTGTTTGAATGTCCCTTTTCATTGAATAGGAGGTAGATAACCTCTGCACAATAGAAAGAGGAATTGTCCATCGTATAGGTGGGGTCATAGGGCTTGCCCTTCCATTCATCGACCCCTTTTAAAAAGGACTTGATGTAGGGATTCCAGTGGGGTTTCAATCTTCCGACCATCACCTTGGGACGTCCTTTTTTGTCCTCACTCCGACCTAAAAACTCTTCCAATGGGGTTTCTACCACTCCCTCCGAGTAGGATTCAAATACCTTGATGCCGTTCTCATCGATCGAAGAAATCACTCCCATATGGGAAATGTCCGCATCGGCATATCCATGAGTTACTCTTTCGATAGCCTCGCAGATATCTCCGCAGTCAAGGTCCTGGAAAAGGATATCCCCTGCACGAAGCAGATGGATCTCATCCGTAGTGATCAATTCGGGTTTCTCTTCCTTTGAACAACTGCAAATAAGTGGAAGAACCAGGAAAAATAGCAGGCTACTATGTGATTTGTGAAAAAAGGGCATAGAAGAAGGGAAAATGTCATTCGATACAATGGAACAAAAATACAACACTGAGTGTAAGGGAAATGTATATAATTCAATTGGGCTGAAGGGAAGGGTGCATTACCTTTGAGCCCCGAAACCAAAGAAATAAAATGAAAAGAATCATTTCCCTTTTTTCCCTTTCCGTGATCCTGATGATCTCCTGCGATTCGTCAGCCAAAAAAGAAGGTGGAGAAGGTTCCGAGGATGGTTACAGTGGAGCCACAAGAAAGTCACAGATCCACTATGATGAGGAAAAACACCTGCAGAATATCCAACAACTCACATTCGGAGGGGACAATGCTGAGGCCTATTTCAGTTTT
>JAJLJK010000080.1:0-29890 GCA_033844885.1 Bacteroidota bacterium
GGCCTTTTGAGCAAAAAGAAAGAGAAACCCTATTTCTTTCTACAGCTTATCGGACTGGCCGTAGGGGTGAGCTTGCTTTTTTCATGGAGCGGCCTTACTGCGGAGGGTGCGGCTTACATCCGGATTGGTGTCGATGCCACGGTTATGTTACTTACGGTAATGAGTTTCCATTATTATGTCCGATAGGATCAGGGTTGTACATATCGTTTATTCTTTGGGGATGGGAGGTGTTGAAACCATTGTCTCAAGCATCTGCAGTAATATGGACCCAGAAAGGTTTGATGTTCACATCATTTCCTTTTCGGATCATACTCCGCTCTATGAGAAAATGATAGATCGAGATCAGGTAAAGTTACACACCCTTGGAAGGGAATATCCGATGAAGGACTGGCATGCGCCATTGAAGGCGGAGTGGCGACTGTGGAAGACCCTAAAGAAAATTGATCCTGACCTTATTCATGGTCATATTTACTACGTGGATCATCTCCTGATGGCCTATCTGCTCGGCAAACCCCATGTTCTTACCTTTCATGGCCCTTCCATGAACAGCTTCAGAAACCGCCTCCGTCAGCAAGTGACAAGATGGTGTAACAACCTTAAGGAAAATGCCTCAAGAACCGTCTGCGTCAGTCAAAGTACTCGCCGATATATAGCCGAACACTTTCACGATAATTACTCATCGGTCTCTGTCGTTAGGAACGGCGTGGACACGAGCTTTTTCGCTCCAATAAACGCCCCAAAGGCCAAGATCAAAAGAATAGGAAATATTTCCAGACAAGTATCTGGAAAGGGTTTGGAGACCTTGATCGAGGCCTGGGGAACACTCTCCGGCAATGATCCATCCCTATCCCTTCAACTTGCGGGGAATGGGAACCTTCAGAAAGAACTTAAAATGGCAGCTGATAAGTGGCCTAATGGAAACATCGACTTTTTAGGAGAGACCTCCGATCCAAAGCGTTTCATAGAAGGGCAGGATCTCCTGGTCTTCCCATCAGAACACGAGGGACTCCCAATGGCTCCTCTTGAAGTCATGTCCATGGGGATTCCGATCCTTCTTAGTGATATTCCTCCACATCGTGAGATCGCTGGTGATTTTGCGGATCACCTTCTATTCAAGACCGGTGATGCCAAATCACTGATATCGGGAATACAAAGATGGATACAACTTTCACCTGGTGAAATAGCGGTGTGGTCAGAGAATCTCAGGAACAGGATCCAAGAGGAGTTCTCTCTGACAGGGACCGTTCAGGGTTACCAGGATCTGTATCAACAATGGGCATGAAGGATCTAGAGAACATCGTCGCCTTCCCCTCCGTATCGTGGTCCCACAATTGGGAGCGACAACACGAATTCATCTATCGCCTGTCAGACAAAGTAAGTGGCACGAGTTATGTTCATCCGCCTTTGGGATTGATCAACCACTCCCCCATTGAGATCCTTCGAAAGATCCGCCGCCAAAGGCAACATTCCTCTGAACTTCCAAAGAGTTCAAATCCCCGAAAGGAGAATATCGAATTCCTTCAGCCCAGGATCATCCCCTATCATTACCTGTGCCCAATAGATACTTTCAATTCGAATCAGATACTTTCTGCCACCCCGGTTGCCCTTGATAATTCATTGGTCTACGCCACTTATGCAAATGGCGCTATTCTTCGAATCCTCAAGAAATCGCCGCTTTCGGTTCTCGACCTGGCTCAAAGACGACAGGTTTCCCCCCATTTATCGGATCGTGCCAAGAAGACCGAAAAGGAGGCTGTTCGGACCGCCTCATTGGTCTTTGCCGATTCGATGGCGACAGTTCGAGATTACCAGGATATTCGACCGGATATCCATTACCTGCCTCAAGGTTGTGATCCAGATCGATTTTCGGGGGTGAGCCCGGATCGTGAAGTATTGGAAAAAGCAAGGAACTTCAAAGGAGTGATCGGATACGCGGGAACGGATATTGTCATGGATTACGGGATCCTGACCAACCTGATCCAACAATTGCCCGATTACCTCTTTGTCCTGGTCGGAGATCTTAAACAGGGCGAGTCCCGGGGATTGAAGGAACTGCCTAACGTATTCCTCCCAGGTCGGCAACCGTTCGAAAAACTGGGATCCTTCTACGCGACGTTTGATCTTGGTCTGATCCCCTACAAGAGGAATCAACACACCGATGGGGTCTTCCCCACCAAGTACTTTGAATACCTTTCTGCCGGCGTTCCTGTATTGTCCTCCCAGCTACCGGATCTGGTTGCGCTGAATGGTCCCGGAACTGCATTAAGTGATCTGGAACATGAATGGCCGGATCTGGCACTTCAACTACTCACTAACCGGGGTTCGAGTAGGGAAGAACTTCGTAATTTCGCGGCCCAAAATTCATGGGCAGCTCGTTTCGAGGAATTGTGGCGCCAGATCGAATTACTTCCCAAATGAGGATCATCCAATTCACACCATCCCTAACCCCCACAGGCCCAGTTTCCGTTGCTCTGGATCTGGGGAGCACCTTGCGCCAACTGGGGCATGAGGTATCCTTCTGGTTTTTGGATGAAAAGGAAAATGCCGTGGATGAAAAGGGGGAAAGGGTTTCTGTCCGATCTCTTCCCATCCAAAAAGATATCGACATCATCCATTCGCACGGACTCCGCCCTGATATGGCACTTTCCAGGTTTTTCAAGAGATCACGTTCATTCAGAACGGTCACAACCGTACACAATTTGGTGGATGAAGACCTGAATCACCAATATTCCCCGCTGGTTTCCAGAGTATTCTCACCGCTGTGGGTGCGTTCGATGAGACGGCATGATGCTCGGGTGACACTAACTCCATCCATGGCCGAATACTATCGTACAAAATGGAGAATGGATTCAAAGGTCATTCCCAATACAAGGATCGTCCAACCCGGAGAACCTGATCAGGAGATCGTTCAGGAACTGAGGGAATTCAGGGGCGATGGTATTCTTTTGGGATCCATAAGTTATCTGACCTCCCGAAAAGGCCTCGATCAGGCGATCCGACTCCTTCAAAGGGACCCGAACTACCGATTGGTGATCTTTGGAACTGGTGGAGAATCACAAAACCTAAAGACACTTGCCAGTGAAATAGGTGTCACAGATCGGGTGTGGTTCGCAGGTCACCAGTCCGATGCGCGGAAATATCTTCCATTCATGGATGTCCTTGTAATGCCTTCCCATTCTGAAGGGTTTCCCCTTTCCATGTTGGAAGCAATCCAATCCGGAACCCCCGTGGTCGGAAGTTCGATCCCTGCCTTTACAGAGGCATTCAATGACGATGAGGTTCCTACCTTCCCTATCGGGGATATCGAGAAATTCCACGAAACGATACAACGGACACTGAAGGATCGGGAGGGTTTCATTGCACGTTCACGGGAACATTTTGAAAGGTCCTACAGCCCAATGGTCATTGGAAAAGCTTATCTGGAACTCTATCAATCCTTACTGTCATGACTTCCATTCCGTTCTCCGTGATCATGCCCGTATACAAGGGCGACCGCCCCGATCATTTTTATGAGGCACTCAAAAGCATTGAAGATCAGACCCTTCGTGCTAATGAGGTGGTGATCATTCAGGATGGCCCTGTCCTGCCGGAACATCTGGAGGTCCTGGAAGAATTCAAAGGCAGGATGCCCGAATTGAATCATGTGATCCTGAAAGAGAATCAGGGATTGAGCGGCGCACTGAATGCCGGGGTGGATGCAGCCAGATACAATTGGCTGGCTCGAATGGATGCCGATGATATCTGCCGTAAGGATCGGTTTGAGAAACAGATGGATTATATCGAACGTCATCCGGAACTTCACCTTCTCGGGAGCTGGATAGAGGAATATGATGAGAATATGGAGGCATTCCTTGGGGTTCGAAAACTTCCCGAAACCCATTCCCAGATCCTTCATTACGCGCGCTGGCGATGTCCATTCAATCATATGACCATCCTCTACAGAAAAGACACCCTGGTCAAACTTGGGAAGTACAAGAATTACGGGGCAGTGGGAGATGATTATGAGCTCTGGGCACGATTTCTGGTCAATGGTTACCAAACCGCCAATGTCCAGGAGAACCTGGTCAAGGCACGCACGGGAATGGCATTTTTTGGCACCCGCCGTCGCGGAATGAAGTACCTAAAGAATGAAATGAGGGAGATCAATGACCTCAAACGGCTTGGATTGATCAATGGCTTTCAGTGGATGATCCATGCCCTTGTAAAGAGCGTCGTTCGCTTATCGCCGAGTTGGCTGGTCAAGGGAGTGTATCGAATGCTGCGGAAGTCTTCCTAATTTTGCGGTCATGAGCATCAACGACAGCCTGCATGCGGCCCTTTCCTTTTTTACCGCCTTTGTGATCACCTACCTGAGTGTTCCGGCTATCATCCGGCTGTCACTGGTGAAGCGCCTGTATGATGAACCTGATCAACGGAAACTTCACTCACGACGCATTTCAGCTTTAGGAGGGGTGGGGATCTTCGGTGGAATGATATTCAGTTTTATCTTCTTTACCGCTTATCTCGGATATCCCACTCTGAACTCGATCATCGCCGGATTGATCGTCCTCTTCGTAACGGGGGTTAAGGACGACCTGTTCCCGATGGTTCCTTACAAGAAATTCCTCGGCCAGATCCTCGCCGTTCTCATTGTGGTGATACAGGGGGACATCCGATTGGTGAGTCTTTACGGCATCCTTGACGTTTGGGAACTGCCTTACCTGGCAAGCATTGGGTTGACCTCTTTCTTCTTTCTCGGGATCATCAACTCCTTCAACTTCATTGATGGGATCAATGGCCTTTCGGCCGGGATCGGGATCGTTGTGTGCAGTACCTATGGGTATTGGTTCTACAGGATGGAAGAACCTCTTTTTCTGATCCTGAGCCTTAGTATCACCGGAGCCCTGTTGTCATTCCTTCGGTTCAACCTGGTCAATGCCAGGATCTTCATGGGTGATAGCGGATCGATGGTCCTTGGTTTCCTAAGTGCCATTCTGACCATTCAGTTCATTCAGGAAATGGAGGTCTTTCGGCCGGTGGTATTCGAAAATATTGCCGCCATGGTGTATGCATTCGCCGTCCTTATCATCCCGATCTTTGACACGGTCCGAGTGGTCTTCTACAGGGTGGTGATCCTCAAACGCTCTCCATTTGCCGCTGACCGAAATCATATCCATCACAGCCTCCTGAAGATCGGACTGACCCATGTTCAGGCCTCAGGGCTGTTGGTGACGATCAATCTCCTCTTCATCCTTTTGACCTACACGCTGAACCTGTATATTCGGGCTAAGTACCAAATGGTGGTCATCCTTGTCCTGGCCTTCATCCTGAGCCAGATCCCATTTGTGATCAAAAAGAGGATGAAAAGACAGGGGCGCTACCCAGTTCTTCCTACCTGATGAGTCTAGGAAAATATTCAGACAGGATCCTAATCTATCTCCTTATCGGGATTTTTGGGGCATTGACCTTTTTTGGGATATCCAAGGTCATGATCCTATTCATTTTCTTTGACTCACTCTTCACTCGAGAGGGAAGGAAAAGAATGAGGGGGGTCTTTTCCACCCGGCTGTTTTGGTGGTCCTTCGTCTTCTTTCTATTGTATTTCCTTTCTGGGATCTACACCAAAAATATGGGTGATTGGCTTTTCCAGGTCGAGTCTAAATCCCTGTTCTTTTTCGGAACCGTGGCCATGATGGTTGCTCGGCCCGAATGGAAAAGGCATGAAGGTCGATTTCTCAAATGGCTGATCACCATAACTACCGCAGGGATCCTGTTTTCATTAGGGCAGGCGATCTACAGGATCATTGATACCAACCAATGGTCACGGAATTTTCCAAATGGAGCCTTCGATTCATGGTATCTGTCCTACACAGCCCTTGCAGAGAATATCAATCACCCAAGCTATTATTCCTTTCTGGTGGTGGCATCCATTTGCGCGCTTTTTGCCTTAAAGGAACGGGCGCAGAAACCCTGGCCAATACGTTACACCCTTCCACTGGGGACGATCCTTTTCGTCTTCCTGATCATGCTCCAGGCCAGAATGGTGATCTTGGCTTTTTTTGGGATCCTTGCGATCACAGTGATCATTTGGCTATTCAAAAGGAGAAGTCCATTTCGATGGGCGGCTCTACTCTTTCCTATCGCATCATTGATCGCTTTCACTTTCATTCCTTCGGAATCACTAGGTCGCTTTGGAGATCTCAAAGGGTTGGATTACGATCTGAAAGATCCTGACCACTCTCATTTCAATGGTTTCACGATCCGACTTGCGGAGTGGACTTGCACCTGGGATGTCATTCAGGCCAATCCCTTCATTGGCGTGGGTGGTGGTGATGTGACAGATGAGCTTGTAAAGGCTTACGAGAAAAGGGGATTTGTGATCGGAGTTGAAAGAAGATATAATCCTCACAATCAATACCTTCAGTCATGGGTCGCCATCGGAATCACAGGTTTGGCCTGGTTGATCCTCACCGCCATTCTATTTATGCGAGTGGGTTTCAGGCGATGGGATCTGCCCCTTTGGATCTGGTCAGGGACCTTCTTCATTTCGATGTTGGCCGAATCCGTCCTTGAGCGAGAAGCCGGTCTCGTACATTTATTCTTTATTGGAGGTCTCTTCCTTTTTGGTGGAGAAAAGAAGGAAACTCAGGAAAAATCCAAAGAATAGGACTCCCGCCTGACGTTCCAGCATGGATTCTGTCATGAAGGAAACCCCAGACAACAGCAAAAATCCGAGAAGGAATGCATCTCGATGACGAAAGGCAGTGACCATCCCGAATAGAAACACTCCAAGGAGGATCAGGAAAGCAGGTAATCCATTGGTTCCCCATGCCTGCATGAACACATTGTGGAAGTTATAGGGAAATTGATCCAGCGTATAATTTTCCGTCCCATTCCAGAATTTCGCCTTACAATCCTTGAACTTCTCCCTCAAATGGATCTCGGCCCCACCTGTTCCAACCCCCAGAAGGGGATTCTCTGAAATGATCTCCGCTCCATATCGCCAAATGAACACCCTGTGGTTGGTCTGTTTGTTATTGACCATACCATTGATGCTGGCAAATTCATCAAATGTTTCCTTGATCCTGCGTTGAGGGCCGGGTAGGATCATGATCCCTACTAAAAGGATCGCAAGAACTGAGGCCAAACCCATAAGAGCCCGTCCTCTTTTTCGAAAATGTAGAAGCGTTACGGTCAGTAGTGAAAAAGGCAAGGCTAGGAACTGGATCCTGACACTCAAAAGCCCCACCATCATGAGCGAGATCACTCCGGCGATGAGGTAGATCCACTTCCAGTCAGAACGATCCCTCATCCACAATCCCCATGCGACCAACGCGCCAAAGCTATTATACAGAGCCATATAGTGCATCGGAATCATCTCCCATCGGGCCAGGTGATGGTAAAAGAACAAACCATGATCTCCTGTACGCAAGGCATCCGCAGAAGCAAGGATCAACAAAAGAATATCGGAAAGTGCGAGGGAAAGGAGAAAACCTCGAAGGATCGGAAGACGCATCCGACTCATGATCTCTCTTCCCTCACCAGTAAAGCCGAGTGGCCATAGAAGAAGAGTGATCTTAAGGGTTACATCAAGCCATCCTTCATGAGGGTTTGGAGAATAGGATACACCAAAAATGATCCAAACATAATACCCGATCCATACCCAGGACCATGGGTCAGAGAAGGTTTTCCGCCATTTAGTGAGCACCTTGCTATGGAGAAGGAAGATCAACCAAAAGGCAACGATCCCTGCAGTGACCGGTGGAAAGATCCATTGATAAGGGATCAGCACCACAAACAACAAAAGGCTGGCAAGAAGCAGCCTTTCGTGGTATCGATCGAAAAAGTCTATAATCCTGTCAGGCAGGATCGAGGATCTCATTGTATCGGGTTCCATTTTGAAGGATCTGAATAGCCTCTTCCAAAACCGGATCATCCTTGAGGCCCTGGCGGATCCGTCCTTCCTGATAGTAATATTGGCCGACGATCTCGTCCTCAATGAATCGGGAGATCTGATCCCTGAAGGTCACAAGGTCATCCTTCTTAATGGTGTTGTAACTCTCTTTGAGTTTCTCGATCTCGGTGACCAATGATCCGTATTTCTCATCCTCCGCGACCTCTGCAAGCTCTTCCAAGACCTTTTCGGTCTCTGTACTATAGTGATACTCCTTCCCCTCCAAAAATTGAAGGAAATCCTTGTATTCCTGCTCAGTAAGGGCAAATTCACCGGGAGCGGGGATCTCAGGATGAGCCTTTACATATTGAGTGGCAAAATCGAAGATCAGGTTCTTCTGAACCAGAGAGAATAGGACATTGGAAAATCTTTCTTGCTTGAGTTTCACATCCGGATCGATCCCTCCTCCGTCATAGACCTTTCGTCCATTGGCGGTTGCAAAGGCTGTTCGAAGCGAGTCCGGAACCTTGCTGACACTGCCATCCTCATTCCTCTCAGCATAGTTGATGGCTTGGATACACCTTCCACTTGGGGTGTAATACTTGGCAATTGTGATCTTCACCTGCGCACCATAGCTCAATTGTCGTGACTGCTGTACCAAACCCTTTCCATAAGAACGTTGGCCTACGATCACCCCCCGATCCAGATCCTGGATGGTACCCGCTACGATCTCGGATGCGGAGGCAGATCCGGAGTTAATTAGAATGGTGAGGGGGATCTCGGTATCAACAGGATCCTTTTGGGTCTTGTAGGTCTGATCCATTTCCTTCATCCGACCCCGAGTGCTTACAACTTCCTGTCCCTTTGGAATAAAGATATTGCAAACGTTCACCGCCTCACTGAGCAATCCACCGGGGTTGCCTCGAAGATCGAGGATGACCCCCTTCAATTCATGATCCTTTTTGAGTTGCTTGAAAGCCTCGGTGACCTCACTGCTTGCCTTTGCAGTGAAACTATTGAGGACGATATATCCAACGTCCTCGTTCATCATTCCAAAATAAGGCACGCTTTTCAGCTCGATCCTTTCTCGCTTCAATTCTTTTTGGATCTTCACTCCATCGCGTTCAATGGTTAGCGAAACCTTGGTTCCGGGAGCACCCTTGAGTAACCGGGAGACATCTTCCGAATTCTTTCCGACCATGTTCTCGCCATCGATCGAGATGATCCGATCCCCAGGTTTCAGACCCGCCTTGTCTGCAGGTGAATCCTTATAAGGACCAATGATGATCACGTGGTCATCAATGGTTCGAATGGTACTCCCTACGCCACCATATTGTCCGGTGGTCTGTACACGAAAATCCTCTACCCTCGATTCAGGTATATACACCGTGTAAGGGTCGAGTCCGTCGAGCATTTTGTCGATCGCCCGATCCATCATTTCGCCCGGCTGGGTCTCGTCAACGTAATAGAGATTCACCTCGCGATAGAGGTTTGCGAAGATGTCGAGTTGTTTGTTGATCTCGAAATAATCGAGTCGGAAGGCTGAGAGGAGGGCTGCACCTAACACCAGGGACCCAATCAGCATCCAACGCCTTAGTGGACGTTTATCCGTCTTTGTCCTTTTCATGATTTCGTTTCTTTTGGCGGGTAATTGTGGTGTGTCGCGCATCGAAAGATAACCAAAAAACGAAGGAACGCAGGGTCTTATTTCGTTTGGTGGTCGATGTTTTGAGGGAGTTTGGAGATGAATTTTTGCCATGCTTTATCAAGACTCTCCAGGCTGGGCTCCTCAACTCCAATAAAGATGATCATCACTACGAACTGACGATCGCCTATCCTTTGGTAAAGTTCGTGCTTTGACAAGCGATAGACCTCCCTCATCAATCGCTTGATGCGATTGCGATGTACCGCCTTTTTGAATTTTCTCTTTGGAACCGAAAAGGCGACCTGCGCGGGAACTGGTTGGTGAATCGGCGTTTCCATCCAAACGACCCTAAGGGGAAAGAACGTGGCCCCCTGGCCTTTTTCAAAGAGGGTTTCGATCAGGGTTCGGCTACAAAGCCGTTCATTTTTTCTGAAAGTGTGACGCATAAACAAAAAACCCCGGTGAGAACCGGGGCAAATGTACGCTGTTTAAGCGCTATTACTTGTTCACTTGTTTGATGTACTCTTCTAGTGCTTTGGTCATACTTGGATACTCCGGAGTTGGAGCCATGATGTCCAAACGAAGACCTGCTTCCTGAACCGCGTCATGGGTAGTGGTACCGAAGGCAGCTATACGAGTGTTGTTCTGTTGAAAGTCAGGGAAGTTCTTATAAAGAGAACGGATCCCTTCAGGACTAAAGAAAACCAGAATATCATAATAGACATCCTTGAGATCGCTTAGGTCAGCCGCAACCGTATTGTACATCACCGCTCGTGTGTACTTGATATTGCCTTTTTCCAGGGTCTCAGGGATCTCAGGCTTCAGGATGTCAGAAGAGGGAAGAAGGAAATTCTCATTCTTATACTTCTTCAACATAGGAATCAGGTCCTGGATGGTCAATTTACCGAAGTAGATCTTCCGTTTGCGATAAACCACGTATTTCTGCAAATAGTAAGCAATGGCTTCGGTGATGCAGAAATAGCGCAGGTCATTACTTATGGGATTACGCATCTCTTCATTGAGGCGGAAGAAATGATCCACCGCATTCTTACTGGTGAAGATGATGTTCTGATAATCCTTCAGATTGATCTTCTCCTTTCGGAAGTCTGTAGCCGGAACTCCATCGACCTGAATGAACTGACGAAAGTCGATCTTGACCTTCTGTCTTTCAGCCAGAGTATGGAATGGAGAACTTTCTGTTTTGGGCTCAGGTTGTGAGACGAGAATTGATTTTACCTTCAATGTGCTTGAGATTTTGCCGAACTATGACTACTTGTAGGGACCGGTTACAATAGCGCTTTTACTAGTATCAACAACGGGAATATTTCAATGCCGCAAAGGTACAAAAATATATGAAGCGGCTGAAGGCGCGCCTCCTTTACCAAAACGTAACCTCCTCTTGAAAGGCCGGTTATGTATCCTCCAGCCAATAAAAATAGAGCACCAGTGAGGAGGAACTGATTTCCAAAGGGCATGTAGAACCCAAAGATTATCAGCGGAAAGGCCCCAATACCACCCCAATTTCGAAAGACCGATTTTCTGAATTGGAACAAGGAGAACTCTTTGGATTGTGAGAAAACGGCTCCCACCACACTGTGGAAAAAGGCCTGAAGAATGAAGAAGAGAAGAAGTCCAAGGAGGATCTTCAGAAATAGCAACCATCCATCCGGCGGCGTCGCGCGAACGGTATACCCAAAGAGGCCGGTCGTCAAAGCCAGGGAAGCGACCGCATAGAACTGAAGTTCATTGAGAAAGTGGAAAAGATCGGTCTTTGAGCTGTCCTCAGGCCGATACTGATGTAGAAATGCCTCCGAGAATGGAACCCTCAGAAATAGACTGAACCGGTATGGAAAACTAAAATGCAAAAGGCCCAGGACAAATGTTATGACCAGGGATGTGAAAAAGATCCAGTCCGGGAAATGGGCAACTTTCAGCATTCGCCAGTTTTGTCCAAAAATAAAAAAAGCAGCCCCGTGGGACTGCCTTGATGATTCCTGGATATGATCACTTTTTCAACAAAGTCCCTGAATAGGATCGGTCGCCATTCCGCACGAGAATAAGATACCTCCCGGTCGAAAGGTGGTCGATCTGCAGATCGACATGGCCATTTCCAGCATCCATGTAACGGTCAATCACCACTGCACCCGAAAGGTCAATGACCGAGATCTTGACCTGTGGGTCGGTCACCTCAAACTGAACGGTGACTATATCCTTAGCGGGGTTGGGATAGAGAGAGATCTTCTCAAGTACCTGTTCTCTATCCCCAAGAGTGGACTGTGAGATGGTTCGTTGTCCAGTCAGGATGGCATCACCCGAGGTGGTGCCGTTCCCATTTGCAAAATTGGCAGCGACATAAACCGTGACATCACCGACTCCTGAGGTGGGTGCCTGCCAGTCGAACGAATACGATAGGCTACCACTTGAGAAGTTGATCCCGGCGGTCTTATGGGTGATATTATTGACCACTTTCTGAGTTCGATTCGCATCGGTGACCACAATACTACCGACCTTGTTTCCTCCGGCAGATTCAACAGAGGCCTGGAAACCCCCTACCGGATTTCCCGCGCCATTCAAGGCAAGCTCTACCTCTACCTGATAGGTCTCACCCGGATTGTACTCGGTGACCGGATTGCCATTCTGCTTCATTTCCACTGAAATGGACTGGGATCCGATGGATCCTCCACCATGACACTGCGCGCAGGTCTGGTTATTGTCCCCGGGCGAACCGCTATGTCCGGCTGGGGCACCCGATGAATTGGTGAGGGCATTTTGAGAAAATAGGATCATCCCTCCGGACAACAAAAATGCTGCCCTTGTTGTAAAATTCTTCATGTCGATCAATTGATGTTTCAACATCCAATATAGGCCTCTTTCTTTTAATATTGAATACTTTTGGGCTCCCTATACATGAAAGACTATGGCTACTGATCTATTTCAATCTCCGGATTATTATTTGGTGGATGAGCTTTTGAGCGATGAGCACAAAATGGTGCGCGATTCAACCCGTGATTGGGTAAAGCGAAAGGTCTCTCCGATCATTGAGGAATATGCTCAAAAAGCGGAGTTTCCAAGACACATGGTCAAGGAACTGGCAGACATCGGGGCATTCGGACCTTATATTCCAGAAGAATATGGTGGTGCCGGACTGGATCAAATCTCGTACGGGATCATGATGCAGGAGATCGAAAGAGGTGACTCCGGGATCCGCTCCACCTGCTCGGTTCAGTCATCTTTGGTCATGTATCCCATTTGGAAATATGGCAATGAGGAACAGCGAAAGAAATACCTTCCCAAGCTTGCCAGCGGAGAATACCTTGGATGTTTCGGGCTGACCGAACCAGACCACGGGTCAAACCCTGGTGGAATGATAACCAACTTCAAGGATATGGGAGACCACTATCTATTGAATGGTGCCAAGATGTGGATCTCCAATGCGCCTTTTGCTGATGTGGCCGTCGTTTGGGCCAAGGACGAAGGAGGTCGGATCCACGGACTGATCGTTGAACGCGGAATGGAAGGCTTTACCACTCCCGAAACCCACAACAAGTGGAGCCTTAGGGCCAGTGCAACCGGGGAATTGGTATTTGATAACGTCAAAGTTCCCAAGGAGAACTTATTGCCCAATAAGAGTGGTCTTGGGGCTCCACTCGGTTGCCTCGATTCGGCCCGCTATGGGATCGCCTGGGGTGCCATTGGAGCAGCGATGGATTGTTATGACACTGCCTTGAGGTATTCCAAGGAACGGATCCAATTCGATCGTCCTATTGCCGGATTCCAGCTTCAACAAAAGAAACTGGCAGAGATGATCACCGAGATCACTAAAGCCCAACTTTTGACCTGGAGGCTCGGTGTTCTGAAGAATGAGAACCGCGCCACCTCGGCACAGATCTCAATGGCAAAAAGGAATAATGTGGACATGGCCCTTAAGGTAGCTCGTGAAGCCAGACAGATCCTTGGCGGAATGGGAATCACGGGCGAATTCTCCATCATGCGCCACATGATGAATCTCGAATCAGTGGTCACCTATGAAGGTACCCACGACATCCATCTCTTGATCACCGGTCTAGATATCACCGGGATCAATGCCTTCAAGTGATCGGAATATTTTTGCGATACAGATCCAAGGCCACCTTCGGGTGGCTTTTTTTATGATTTTCGGGGATTGAAACGCTCCTTTCCCGTCAAAAGATGCCAGAACATCACAAAATCAGATCCCAGACTGTAACCGGGATATTGAAAAGTGGCTGGTTTGTTCTTCTCAAAAAAGAAATGGCCCACCCATGCAAATCCATATCCCAAAAAGGGAATGATGATCAGGAATACCCATTTGGGCGATCCGATCAGGAGGGTGAATAGAAAATAGAGGAATGACGCGATCACCAGCCCGGTTCCAATAAAATGCAATGTTCGGGAAACCGGATGCAAATGTTCAGTGAGATAGAAGGGGTAAAAATCCCAAAAGCGATCGAATTTCTTTTCCATAGCCCTCGATTTGAATGGAATTTACACAATATCAGCGCATCAACCTGTAGGTCAACCCCAACTCGAGGATGGGAACCGATCCACTGGTCTCAAAATAGGGGGTTCGATCATCGCCAAAACGCAATAAGCTCAGACTTAGATCCATTTCATCTCCTTGGTCAAATCTTCCGTACTGACGCCCCAAAGCCATTCCAAAGCGGAGATCCGCAAAGAAACCCTTCCACAACTGGTATTCCGCAAAGAGGGTCAACTCATTGGACCTGCGCTCGATATAAGTGCTCATCTGGTCATCATACGAAGATGCCAGTCCAAAGAAGGCCAGTCCGGTTGAAAATTGCTCTGTGACCGAATATCCGATCCTTGCGGTAATGGGAAGGTTTCCATAAGCCCTCCAACGATCACTGATCTTCCAATCAATGTATACAAGAGGGACGACCAACCAACCAAAACGTTCACGGTTGACGTAGGTCCCCAATCCCCACTTCAAACCGTTCTGCGATCTCCACTTGTAGAGGGCCCATATTCCCCATTGGTCGACCGGCTCCGTTTCCAGGTCTTCGGTCTTATTCCGCCTCCAAAGTGCCAGGACCTGCCAATCGCGATCACCTTGACTGCGATTGAGTCCAAACTGGATCATGGTCTGGCTAAGCCTTGCGTATTCCCAGTCCAATTGCTCGGGTCGAAATCCTGCGACCAGGGCCCACTTTTCGCCCATCGGAATGGGAATCGTGAACGCACCCTTAAAGGTGGATTCATTCAATTGACCTTTGCGGGGAAACATCCGCTGATACTGAACCCTGGCAAGTTGAACCCCATCTTGTGCTGACAATGGAACCAACCAGCCAAAGAAGAAGAACAACAGCAAAATGGATCTACTCATCGGCAGAGAAGTTGACAAGAAAAGCTTGATAGAAAAGAATGTTCTTCTCCATGGCATCCACAGAGATCCTTTCGTTCAAACCATGCATTCTGGCAAGATCGGTATCATCGATCAAATTGGGAAGGAATCGATAGATGTTGGGAGATAATCCGTCAAAATGCCGTGCATCCGTTGCTCCAATGGTGAGGTAGGGAGCCACAAGCACCTCCGGAAAAACCTGTTTGATGGTCATTCCGAATTTCTGGAAAGCCTCTGAACGATAATCGGATACCCCGGACGGATCCTGAACGATGTCATAGTACCCGACTCGTATCGTGGTATCTCCAATAATGGTCTCCACCCTTTCACGGGCCGTCTCGGCGGTTTCGCCGGGAAGCAAACGCAGATTGACCAACGCACTGGCGGTGGAGGGAATCACATTGTCCTTAATGCCGGCATGGATCACCGTTGGCACCATGGTCGTTTGAGTAAGCGCCCTTGGTCCGGGAGCCTGATCATACACATCCAGGATCAATGGCTTGAACAGATTTGGACTGGCAAAGGCCATTCGCTGAGTGAATCCCATATGAGGCCCCAGGTAAGCCATGAAACCTTCAAGTGGAGGAGTTAGGGTTTGCGGAAATGGATTTCGATCGAGGGTCTCCAAGGCGTGGATCAACTTGGTAAGGGCGGTCTCCCTCTGGGGCATTGAAGAATGCCCTCCCTCCATTCGAACACTCAGTTCGAGACTGACATACCCCTTTTCGGCAATTCCCACCAGGGCCACGTGCCCCTCGACGCCAGGAACAACCCCACGGGCAAGGATTCCCCCTTCGTCAAGGATCACTGAGAATTCGGATTTCTCTTGACGGAAATATTCGGCGATCAGCACCGCCCCGTTATCTCCACCGATCTCCTCATCCTGTCCAAAGGAGAGAAAAAGGTCCCGGTCAGGTCTCCAACCCGCCTCCAATAACATCTGTGTTGCTTCCAGAATGCCGATCACACCGGATTTATCATCCAGTGTGCCACGACCCCAAATGAAGCCGTCTTCAACTGCCCCGGAAAACGGGGGGTAAATCCATTGATCCTCGCTGCTTCGCTCCACCGGAACCACATCCATATGGCCCATGACCAACATGGGTTTCAACATTGGATCCATTCCGGGGATCCGTATCAACAGGCTATGAGAACCCATGACAGTATCCTCACCCATGGAGAAGACCAACGGATAGTTCGATCGAATAAAAGCGTGCAGACTATCAAAGGCGGCTTCATCGATCATGCCCGGCTTATGGCTAATGGTCTGAATTCGTATGGAACCTCCCAATCGTTCGGCAAAACCATCGCGTGGCGGCTTGACCCATTCGGGGGGAGTGACCGCTTCCGGCTGAAGGTCCTCCATCGTGAAGGTTCTTGTCAAAACAAAAAGGATCAATACTAGGAGGAGAAGGAGAATTCCCCAGAGGAACTTTTTCATCGGGTAGAGGATTTTCTTTCAAACCCAAAAATTACGACTTAAAAGGGGGTACCCAACGAACTAAGTGAGGTTTCACCCGATCCTGGCCCGTTTATCCAGTATCAGGATAAATACTGTTTATTACAATTAATTGACTTGAGAATTGTGTTTTTTAATAAATTTAAAAGGGTTTTAAAGAGACTCTTGATTGAATTTTGCATTTATTAAGAATAATTAAACGCATAAAAAATGAAATTCTGCCATGGGAAAGCAAGCTGATTTCATGGAAAAGATTCTCGAATCCGGTGGAAAACGAGGGGATACGGTCAGAAAGGTGGCTGATCTGCTTTCGGTGAGTGTCGATTCAGTTTACAGGAGGATGCGAGAAGAAACCGATCTCTCCCTTCAGGAGGCTTTCCTACTTTCCTCCGAATTCAAAGTTTCGCTCGGTGAGCCAGCGCTGGACGGGGCTTCTTTGAATTGCAAAAGGGGAAAAATGGTCCGAAGTGTCGAAGGATTTGAGTCCCTGATGGAACGATTCGTTCAGCAGTTCAGGGACATGCGCCAGGATTCTGAACATCACCTCTACTACCTTGCTGCCAACATCCCACCGTTCTATACATTCTCCTTCCCTGAGTTAGGAGCGTTCCAGCTTTATGTGTGGATGCGTTCCATGTATGGGATAGATGGTCGTTCTGACGAGGTCTTCAGCATGGATCGCGTTCCGGATCGATTGCGGAAACTGAGCCAAATGGCCTGGGAGGAGTACAGGAACATGCGGGTGACCGAGTTTTGGAATGCCGGAACGGTTGGGCATATCCTTGAACAGATCGGCTATTATTTTGATGCAGGTCTCCTCCCAGACAAAAAAGAAGCCCTTGGACTTTGTGATCAGGTTCAGGAAACCCTTAGAATGATCCAAAAGCAGGCGATAGCCGGAAGAAGGATGAGTGGCCCTAACCTTGACCTTCCTACGACCACCCCCTATAGGATGTATTGGAATGAGATCCTTCAGATGAAGGACCAGATCCTTGCCCAACCCCAGGAAAATGCCATTCTGATGATCCCCTACGCCGGACTGAATTATCTCGCAACCACCGACGCCGCAATTTGCGAAGATGTATCGAGGTATGTCGATCATATGGCGCGCCGTTCCTACCTGATGGAGGAAATGCCCGAAAGGGAGAGAAACCGCTTCTTCCTTCGCATCAAAAAACAGATCGATGATCTTCGGTCCAGGATCGAAGAAACAGATCCCTTCCTCTGACCTTTCGGGAGCAGGTTTCCCTTCTTACCTTTGCCGAACCAAAAATTAAAAACATGAGAACCGGATTGTTGCATCTCCATAGCTACCTACCATACCTATTTCTCATCCTCCTTGTGATCGGTGTCTTCAAAAGCATCATTGGATGGAGTGGAAAAAAGGAATTCACCGGTGGCGATGCTCGCCTTTCATTGATCAACCTGATACTGGCCCATATTCAACTTTTGGTGGGATTGATCCTGCTCTTCACTGCCGGATACTTTTCTGCCGGGATGGGAGAGATCATGAAGAATGAAGACCTTCGCTTCAAGGCCATTGAGCACCCATTCACCATGATCCTGGCGGTAGTTCTGATCACCATCGGCCGCAGCCGGTCAAAAAAATTCAACACAGGGGTCGGCAAACACAAACAGATCGCATTGTTCTATGGTCTAGGCCTAGCCCTCATCCTTTCAAGGATCCCATGGAGCACCTGGTTGGGCTGATCCAACATCATTTATGCTAGAAACCAAACAACGTCAAGTCCACATTAGGGAACGGGCAGTTCTGATCGGAATTGAAACCCGGTTTCAACCCGCAGAGAAGCTGGAGGAATACCTAGATGAGCTCGAGTTCCTGGCGGATACAGCGGGAGCGGACTCATTGGCTCGATTCACTCAAAAGCTGGAGAACCCACACCCTAAGACCTTTGTGGGCAGCGGAAAGATCCGTGAGATCGAAAGCTATATTCAAGAGCATGATATTGACCTGGCGATCTTCGATGATGAATTGACCCCCTCGCAACTCAAGAATGTGGAGAACATCCTTGGGATCAAGGTGCTTGATCGTACCAACCTCATCCTTGACATCTTTGCCGCAAGAGCGACCACGAGCTATGCAAGGACCCAGGTTGAATTAGCCCAGTACGAATACCTGCTGCCACGATTAACACGGATGTGGACCCACCTTGAGCGTCAAAAAGGAGGAATTGGTATGCGTGGCCCGGGTGAAACTCAGATCGAGACCGACCGTCGGATCATCCAGCAAAAGATCTCCTTGCTCAAGGAAAAGCTATCCAAGATCGATAAACAGATGGCCACGCAGCGTGGAAACCGTGGAAATCTGGTTCGGGTGGCACTTGTCGGGTATACCAATGTCGGGAAGAGCACTTTAATGAATCTTCTCAGCAAATCCGATGTACTCGCCGAGAACAAGCTGTTTGCCACACTGGACACTACGGTAAGGAAAGTGGTGATCGGGAACCTCCCCTTCCTCCTCTCCGATACGGTCGGATTCATTCGAAAATTGCCCACGCAGTTGGTAGAAAGCTTCAAATCAACCCTGGATGAGGTCCGGGAGGCAGATGTATTGGTCCATGTGGTGGATATCAGCCACCCCAGTTTCATGGATCATATTCAAAGCGTGAATCAAACGCTGGGAGAGATCGATAAGAGTGAAAAACCCACTTTGATGGTCTTCAATAAGATCGATGCCTACACCTATGAGGAACAGGGGGAATTCGATCTTGAGGACAAGACCTATAAGAATTTCACTCTGGATGACTGGAAGAACACGTGGATGGCCCGTTCCAATGGAAACGCCGTCTTCATTTCGGCGGTGAAGAAACAGAATATCGATGCCCTAAGAGAATCGTTGTATCGAATGGTTTCAAGGATCCATGCCAGTCGGTTCCCTTTCAACAACTTCTTGTACTGATTATCAGAACAATAGAACTGAAATGGCGTTATGTAAAAAAACGCCATGGAAAAGGTCAAATTACCGGTATTCGTCGCCTCCTTCTATCTGCTCATCTATGCCTTTTTGGCTCAGATCCCCTTCGATTGGAGCATTCGGTTGGCCCTCATGATGTTCTCTCTTTCACCTCTTCCGGTGATCTGGATGGTGATCCGTGTTCTTCGGGATGGAGTGGAAAGTGACCGAACCTTCCATGAGCATTTCTATGATGATGTGGATATTCGAAGGAATATCCCGAAAGGTTCTTCTAACTAGATCTTGATATCGACGAGTCGAAGCTGAAGACTTCGCTTCCCGTTCCATTCATTTTCCTCCACATGATAAGCCATTTGAAACGGCTGACCCTCTTTGAGGATTTCTTCCCAATGACCTAACCCAAAACCGATCCCATCAAGGGTCAATCCTGTATCCGGATCAAGGATCGTGACCTTCAAATGCTTACCGTCACTTCCTACCTTCCTGACCCTTCCGTTTGGAACCCTGACACCCGATGTCGAAAAGATCGGTTGAAGGTTCTCTGGCCCGAAGGGTGCAAATTGCCGAAGGATCCTGTAGAATTTATGATCGATCTCGGAAAGGGAGATCTTCAGATCCACATTCACTTCCGGAATCAACTGATCGTCGGAAATGGTGGATGAGACCACCTCTTCGAACCGATCCTTGAATTCCTGGTACCTCTCGGGCAGAAGGGTCATTCCTGCCGCATACATGTGTCCACCGAACTGTTCCAGAACATCCGAACAGGCGTCCAAAGCAGCATAAACATCGAAACCAGGTACCGACCGTGCAGATCCCGCCAGTTTCCCATTGCTTTCGGTAAATACCACGGTAGGCCGAAAGTAATTTTCGATCAACCTACTGGCGACGATACCGATCACTCCCTTATGCCAGGATTCACTCATGACAACAGTGGTTCTTCGACTCTCTTCACCTGCACTCTGGATCATTTCAAGAGCCTCCGTGGTGATCTGTTGGTCGAATTCACGACGGGTCTGATTGTGGTGATCAATGATCTCAGCGAGCCGTTTGACTTCAAGGGTATCCTGGGTCGTCAACAGCTCAACGGCCAAGTGCCCATGGTCAATACGACCAGCAGCATTGACCCTGGGGGCGATGATGAATACGACATCCGTAATGGTGAAGACCGATCTCTTGGATTGCTTGACAAAGTGACCGATGGCAGGACGAGGTCGTTCGTTGATCTGCTTCATACCAAAATGGGCGAGTATCCTATTCTCACCAACCACAGGTACGATATCCGCTCCGATCGAGACTGCCAGGAGGTCGAGATATTCCGTCAGATCGGAGAATGAAAGCCCCATTTTTTCATGGATGCCCTGGCATAGTTTGAAACCGACACCACAACCACTCAATTCCTTGAATGGATAGGCGCAATCCTCCCTTTTTGGATCCAAGATGGCAAAGGCATCGGGAAGGGTATCGCCAGGTCGGTGGTGGTCACCGATAATGAGATCGATCCCCAGCTCACGAGCCAATCTGGATTGTTGGAAGGCCTTGATCCCACAGTCCAAAGCGATGATGACCGAATATCCATTCTCTGCCGCAAAACGGACACCCGCTTCACTCAATCCATATCCCTCCTTATAGCGGTCTGGAATATAGGTTTCCACATTTTGCGTGTGTCGACGCAGGTAATCACTCACCAACGAAACGGCAGTGGTGCCGTCTACGTCATAATCACCATACACCAGGATACCTTCTTCTTGATCTATGGCCAGAAGGATCCGATCGACCGCCTTTTGAAGGTCGGCCATGAGAAAAGGTGAATGCAGGTCCTGAAGGGAGGGTCGAAAGAAATGTCGAGCTTGTTCGAAATTCAGGATTCCCCTCTGAGCCAAAAGCATGGCCAGTGTGGGGGCAATTTGGAGACTTTCAGATAATGATCGCACTACTTCCTCCGAAGGGGACGGAGGATAGGACCATCTCTTTTCCTGCACGTTTGTGCTCATTGCGAATCCTTCTTTTTCTGTTCCAGGTGTTTTTTCCAGGTTTTGACCGAGTCTGGCTCCGGTGGAGCGGTTTGATCGATCCCGGCAAGTTCGAGAACCTCCTCCGTTGGGATCACGTTCCTACCTTGCATGAAAAGTCCTCGGATCAGCCCCTTGGCATGTAGGGCATTTGAACTTACAAAATGGTGCTCGATATAAAAGTCTTTCTCATCCCAGTAGATGAGCTCCGTTTCGACCCATATTCTTTGAAAAGGGTTCACCTGGCGAAGAAAGGTGATCTCCTGACTCTGCACTACCACTGCCCATTTCTTCTTCAACATCTTTCGGAGGACACCCAACCTTGCCAAAGAGTACGTTCTGGCGAGATCTGCGAATGACCAATAACGGGAATTCGTTAGGTGGAGATTGATGTCACAATCATGTGGCCATGCCCGGAATTTTTTCTTCCAAACCTTTAACACCGGCTCCTTCGGTATGAAGGGCAGGGTCAGCAATAACCAGACAAAGCGTAGGATGAGATTCATGAAGCCACAAATTTAACTCAATGGCAAAAGGGATATGCTACCTTTGACAAAAGCTTTTTCACAGTCATGGACGTCGAGTCGATCCGCACTTTTTGTCTTTCTCTTCCCGGCACTGATGAGAGTTTCCCCTTTGATTCAGAAACTCTGGTCTTCAAGGTAGGCGGAAAGATGTTTGCCCTTATTTCTTTAGAGCGATCCGATTTCAATCTTACCTTGAAAATGGATCCGGAGAAAAGTGAGCAGGTACGCGAGGACCCGGACGATGTGCAGACCGCATACCATATGGATAAACGCCATTGGGTGGGTATCCGCACCCAGGGAAGTATTTCGCCCGAAACGATCCGCTCATGGATCGTAGATTCCCACGCCTTGGTCCTTTCCAGTCTACCGAAGAAAAAGCAAGCAGAGATACGCCCATGAGAAAGATCGTTAAATACTTCCTTCAAGGTCTTCTTTATGTTACCCCTTTTGCGGTGACCCTATACGTTTTCATTCAGTTATTTCTTGCCATCGACGGGCTTGTCCCTTTTGAGTACCCAGGGCTGGGCCTGCTTCTTATTCTGGTATTCATCACTCTGATCGGGTTTGTGGGTAGTTATATCATTAGCCTTCCGGTCTTCGGTTTCATAGACTCCCAACTTGAAAAGGTCCCATTGATCAAAGTGGTCTATACTTCGGTCAAGGATCTCATCAAGGCCTTTGTCGGACAAAAGAAAGGCTTCAACAAGCCAGTTCTGGTCAAGTTGTATGAGAACTCGGAGATCCGAAGAATGGGTTTTGTTACGGATGAAACCCTTCACATCCTGGAGAACGAAGAGGACACTGGCATGGTGACGGTATATGTGCCTCACAGTTTTGCGATCAGCGGGCAGCTCTTTATCGTTCCTCTTCGATATCTCACCCCTGTTAAGGGGAAATCGGCAGAGGTGATGAAATACATCATTGCCGGTGGAGTGGCCAAGTTCTCGGAGGATGAAAATGAGCTGGAATGAGGAAGTATCCTGTTCTTTTCCCCCGATTCTATCGCTACACGCTGCCGGGGGGTCTATTTCGACTCAGGGAAGAACAAAAAACCCTGTACCTGACCTTTGACGACGGTCCAACATCCGATATCACGCAAAAAACCCTTGAAATTCTGGATGGTTACAAAGCCCCTTCCACCTTTTTTCTCATCGGAAAGAACATCGATCAGAATCCGGAGATCGTTGAAGAGATCAAAAAGCGGGGACACGTGATCGGAAGTCACACGCAGAACCATGCAAATGGATGGAAGACAAGCCTACCCGATTATCTTAACGAGGTGGACACTGCCGCATCCAAGGTTCCGTCCAGACTCTTTCGACCACCATATGGTAGGATCCGGTGGAAACAAGCCTCGCAATTGCAAAAAAATGGACTGACCCTGGTCATGTGGGATGTGATTTCCGGTGATTTTGACCTTACCCTTTCGGGGGATGAATGCGCTGATCTGGTAAAAAAGAATGCGCGGCCGGGGAGTATCGTTGTTTTTCATGACAGTGTAAAGGCATGGCCCAGACTATCCGTTGCCCTTCCGAAGGTATTGGAACATTTCTCTGAAATGGGATATGTGTTCAAGGCTTTGCCGGATGGTCATCCGGCGATCTCCTCAAGTTGAGGGGTGTTGACCAAATGGAGGTCACGACCTTCGATCTCGATCAGGTGGTCTTCCTGAAATTTCTTCAATAAACGATAGACCGTGGTCCGGGTAGTGCCAATATATCGAGCCAGATCGGCTGGAGTGGACCGTTCTCTTAAGTTCAGAGTGGGAATATGTTCTCTTGCGGAAAGATCCAAAAGCGCTCTTGCAAGTCGTTGCTCAGTGGTCCTGCGAACCATACGGGTTGCCCGGGTTTGCATGCCGACGATCTCCTTTTCAAGAAATCCTAGCAGCCTCAATACTACCTGTGGTTTTTGCTGGACAAGATCATGGAAATCCTGCTTGTCAACCCGAATGACACGAGCTTTTGGACTGACGATGATCAGCGAGGAAATATAAGGACGGTCGTTGACGATCGCCGGAAGGCCAAATAGCCTCTCTGGATGAACAAATGCCAGGATCTGCTCTTCGTCAGGATGCACATTCTTGATCCACTTCCCCTCGCCCTCGATCAACCAATAGAGATAATCCGCCGATTGACCCTGCCTGAAGACAGCGTCATTCCGCTTATAGACCATCTCCGTCCCCTTCTCCCGAAGGAAAGAGCCAAGCAACTCCTTGGTCATGAGACGGAGCGTATCCTGGTTATCCGAATGTGGTGGAACAGGGTTCATTGGATTCACGAGCATATGAGCCAAAGGTAGACGGCTGGACGTCTAAACTTGCTGACTTTTATCATCCCTTAAATCCCAGTTGGTTCTTCGTACCTTTGTCGATTCAACCACAAGGTGAATATGGCACAGAAAAAAGTCCAGAAATCGGACATCCTGGATTATCATGAGAACGGGAGACCCGGCAAGATCGAGGTGATCCCAAGCAAGCCAAGTAATAGCCAAAGAGATCTCAGTATCGCTTACTCGCCCGGAGTGGCAGAACCTTGCAAGGAGATCGAAAAAGATGAGAAGAATGCATATCGATACACTGCCAAGGGTAACCTGGTAGGTGTGATCTCCAACGGAACCGCGGTTCTTGGACTCGGAGATATCGGTGCCCTGGCCTCAAAACCGGTCATGGAAGGAAAAGGTGTGCTCTTTAAGATATTTGCCGACATCGATGTCTTTGATCTGGAGATCGATGAAAAGGATCCCGATAAATTTGTGGAGACCGTCAAGGCGATCGCCCCTACTTTCGGTGGGATCAATCTGGAGGATATTAGCGCTCCGGCCTGTTTTCATATCGAAAAGCGGTTGCGCGAGGAACTCGACATACCGGTGATGCATGATGACCAGCATGGAACGGCCATCATCTCGGGTGCTGCCTTGATCAATGCACTGGAACTGGTAGAAAAGGACACCAAAAAGGTAAAGGTTGTTTTTAATGGTGCCGGCGCAAGCGCCGTCAGTTGTGCCAAGCTGTTCCTTTCCCTTGGTGTGGATCCCGAGAACCTCCTCATGGTGGATTCCAAGGGCGTGATCACCACCGATCGCAAAGAGTTGACCGAGGAGAAGGCCTTCTTTGCAAGGAACACCAAACTTAAGACATTGGAAGAAGCCATTGAGGGCGCCGATGTCTTTGTCGGTCTCTCTCGTGGAGGGGTGCTTTCGCAGGATATGGTTCGCTCGATGGCGAAGGATCCGATCGTCTTTGCCCTGGCCAACCCGGAACCCGAGATCGCCTATGAGGATGCGATCGACGCCAGACCGGACATCATCATGGCCACAGGCCGAAGTGATAATCCCAACCAGGTGAACAATGTCCTTGGTTTCCCCTACATCTTCCGCGGCGCTTTGGATGTCCGATCCACATCCATCAATGAGGAGATGAAACTGGCTGCGGTTAAGGCTCTTGCCAATCTCGCCAAGGAGCCTGTACCAGAGATCGTCAATCTGGCATATAATGAAGCCAACTTGTCTTTTGGCAAGAATTATATCATCCCCAAGCCCTTTGACCCCCGACTGATCTACAAAGTGGCTCCGGCAGTAGCCAAAGCGGCCATCGAAACCGGGGTCGCCCGTCAGACCATTGAGAATTGGGAGGAATATCGCGAACAACTGATCAATCGCCTGGGACGGGATGACAAATTCATTCGGCTGGCACTCGAAAAGGCCCGACAGAACCCACAAAGGGTGGTGTTTGCTGAAGCTGAGTCGTTTAAGGTGCTCAAGGCAGCCCAAATTGCCTATGACGATGCCATCTGTCTGCCGATCCTCCTGGGTCGAAAGGACACCATTAAGAACATGATCATCGAGAACCAGCTTGGCCTCGAAGATGCGATCATCATAGACCCGCGAACGGATCAAAGAGCCGATCGATATGCCGAGATGTATTTCCGAAAGCGCCAGCGCAATGGGATGACCCTCTTTGAATCCCAAAAATTGATGCAGCAACGGAACTACTTCGGTCCCATGATGGTGGAGAATGGGGATGCAGATGCATTCATCACCGGACAAACCCTGAAGTATCCAACTGCGATCCGCCCATTATTGGAGATCATCGGTGCTTCGCCAGGGGCCAAGAAGGTCGCCGGTATGTACATCATGCTCACTAAAAAAGGACCGCTTTTCTTTGCAGATACCACGATCAACGAGGATCCATCCGTTGAGGATATCGTCCAGATCGTATTGAATACTGCAGAGACGGTACGTCGCATTAACCTGACACCTAAAGTGGCCTTGCTTTCTTATAGCAATTTCGGGTCGCAAAAGGGCAGGATCCCTAAAAAGATGCACGAGGCGGTGAATACCCTTCGTCGCGAATACCCTCACCTGATCGTAGATGGGGAGATGCAGGCCAATTTCGCACTGAACAACGAACTGCTGGGCGAGGTATTTCCCTTCAGTGATCTGGTAGGCCAAAAGCCGAACATCTTTATCTTCCCGGATCTTGCCTCGGGTAATATCGCCTACAAGATGATCCAGTCCTTTGGGGCAGCCGAAGCGATCGGACCAGTTCTCATTGGATTGAACAAATCGGCACACGTCCTGCAAATGGGTAGTAGCGTAAGAGAGATCGTCAACATGGTCACCATGGCCGTGGTGGACGCTCAAACCCGTAAGGTCAGAGGATAATGCGGATCCTGGTGATCCAAACAGCCTTTATCGGAGATGTGATCCTGGGTACTGCCGTCCTGGAATCATTGCATTCCACCTTTCCAGAGGCACGGATCGACTATCTGGTTCGAAAAGGAAATGAGAGCTTGCTTTCCAAGCACCCCTTCCTAAATGAAGTTCTCGTTTGGGATAAGAAAAAGAGGAAGAATCGAAACCTCTTACGGATGCTTTTCAGGATCCGAGGGAATCGGTACGATCTTGTCGTGAATCTCCACCGATTTGCTTCCAGTGGAATGCTTACCGCGTTCAGCGGAGCCAAGGATACCCGTGGATTCGATAAGAACCCCTGGTCCTTCGCTTTTCGGAAACGCTTTCCTCATCCCTTTGGAACACGTGAAAACCCGATCCATGAAGTGGACCGCAATCAATCCTTGATCGGAGATCTCTGTGGAACGAATGCTCATAGGCCCAAACTCTATCCCGGAGACGAGGATCGGATGGGTGTGGATGCCTCACAACCTTATGTTGTGATGGCGCCTGCGTCCGTATGGTTCACCAAGCAATGGCCAGAGGAAAAATGGGTGGAACTGATCCAGGCCATCGGGGCATTCAAGAGGGTCATTCTTACCGGTGGCCCCGGAGATGTTGCCCTCTGTGATCGAATTCTTGAGAAGGCCGGAGTTTCTAACGCCCTCAATCTTGCCGGAAAACTATCATTCCTACAATCTGCAGCCTGGATGGAGAAAGCGGATATGAATTATGTGAATGATTCCGCCCCCCTGCATATTGCATCATCCATGAATGCACCGACCGCTGCCATCTTTTGTAGTACGGTTCCGGAATTTGGCTTTACCCCTCTTTCAGACCGGCATTTTATCCTCGAGACCGACCGAGCGTTGGCCTGCCGTCCTTGTGGACTTCACGGAAAGAAAAGTTGCCCTCTGGGTCATTTCCACTGTTCGGATATTGACATCCAGAAGCTGGCTTCCCTTGCGGTTGGATCGACTTGAACAGCCAAATTGGCTACCTTTGGCAACCACTAAATCACAAGACATGCTCTACTCGATGACAGGGTTCGGAAAAGAGGTTCTTCACCTTCCGGCCAAGAAAGTAACCATCGAGGTCAAATCGCTCAATAGCAAACAGTTCGACCTCAATCTCAGAATGCCTTCCTATTACCGGGAAAAAGAAGCCGAGGTCAGAAGCTACCTGTCACGTGAACTGGTCAGGGGGAAAGTGGATTTCTCGATCTATGTCGAGGTAACAGGACCGGAAGATGCAGCAAGGATCAATACTCCGCTGTTAGAGAGCTACCTGGACCAATTGGGGAGGATCGCGGGTAACCGAAACCTCGATTCAGATATGCTGGCCATTGCCATGAGGCTCCCGGATGTCCTACGCACAGAAAAGGATGAGTTGGACGAAAATGAATGGAATGAGGTCTGGAATGGAATGAAATCGGCCATCTCCAAATTCAACAACTTCCGCCAACAGGAAGGTGCGGTCCTTCAAAAGGATTTTCTCGAAAGAGTGGAGGCCATACGAAACCTGTCCCTCGAGATCGAACCATTTGAACCCGAGAGGATGGAAACAGTGAAGGCCAGACTTAAAAAACAACTGGATCAATTGAAAGAAGCCGACTCCAATCGCTTTGAGCAGGAATTGATCTTCTACCTTGAAAAGCTGGATATCACCGAAGAAAAGGTTCGATTGAGAAATCACCTGGATTACTTTATTGAGACCATGGAAAAAGAACCTCATCCCGGTAAGAAATTGGGATTCATTTGCCAGGAGATCGGACGAGAGATCAACACTACTGGCTCCAAGGCCAACCATGCCGAGATCCAGAAATGCGTGGTACAGATGAAGGATGAGTTGGAAAAGATCAAGGAACAGATGGCAAATGTTCTCTGATGAACGGTAAGCTTCTCATTTTTTCAGCCCCCAGCGGATCAGGTAAATCCACGATCGTTCACCACCTGCTCCAGGCATTCCCACAGATCGAATTCTCCATTTCTGCTACCAGTCGGCAACCACGTGGAAAAGAAAAGGATGGTGTGGATTATTATTTCCTCTCTGCCGATGAATTCCGAAGGAGAATAGAGAACGGGGATTTTCTGGAATGGGAAGAGGTGTATACCGACAGATATTATGGGACCCTTCGATCTGAAGTGGAGAGGATCTGGAAAAAGGGGCATCATGTCATTTTCGATATCGATGTAGAAGGAGGGATCAACCTGAAAAAGCAGTTTGGAGACCGTGCCCTGTCCATTTTTGTTCAGGCACCGGGCATTGATGTACTAGAGAAGCGACTTAGAGGCCGTGGAACGGACTCCGAGGAAGTGATCCAACAACGACTGGCCAAAGCGGAATCAGAAATGCAAAAAGCACCAGAGTTCGATATCATTCTGGTCAATGACGACCTGCAAAAAGCGCTGAACAGGGCCGAAGAGCTGGTTGGAAATTTTATTGAACCATCGTGATGGGAAAGCATACCGGACTCTTCTTTGGAACCTTCAATCCCATCCATATGGGACACCTCATCCTGGCGCAGTACATGCTTGAATTCACAGCCCTGGACGAGGTCTGGTTCATGGTCACACCTCAAAGCCCCTTTAAAAAGAATCAAAAACTTGCGGACGACCGTGAGAGACTGCATATGGTTCGTGAAGCATTGGAATCAGACCCATATCACATGCGGGCAAGTGATGATGAGTTCTATCTCCCAAAACCCAGCTATACCATCACCACTTTGATCCATCTCAGCGAAAAATATCCGGACCGTCAATTCTCCCTGATCGTGGGCCAGGATAATCTTAAGGGCTTCAAAAAATGGCGAAATTGGGAGAGGATCCTGGAGCGACATCAGCTTTTCGTCTATCCCCGAAAGGGCGCTTCGGGTTCAGATCTGGAGATCCATCCTCATGTGCATTTGACAGAAGCTCCAGAAATGGAGATCAGCAGCACATTTATCAGAAAAGCGGTCAAAGAAGGTAGAAACGTGAGTTATATGGTTCCTCCCAAAGTTTGGGAATACATTCAACACAACGGGCTTTACCGTTGATCAATCCACGGGCTCGATCGTTCCGATCCCTGTGATATCCTTATCCAACTTAGGCCTTCCGCGAAAGCGAATACTTCCGAGGCCATTCAGGCGGGCTTTCAGAGAATCCGTGAGGTGAACCGTGGCCACACCGATCCCACTGCAGGTCACCGATCCACTGATCCCAACCAACTCTTTGGCATCCAATTTTCCGGATCCGTGAAGTCGAAAATCCAATTGTGAGGCCTTTCCCCTGAGAATGATACTTCCAACTCCCATCAGGTCGGCCTTGATACTGCGGGCGTGAACCTCTGCAACGATATCTCCAACTCCTCGATTCTCGATAACAAGATCCTTATCGGGATCCAT
>JAJLJK010000081.1:0-7883 GCA_033844885.1 Bacteroidota bacterium
GGACGACCTCCAAAAATGGAGGTGATCAAACCGATCATGAAAGCAGCGTATAAGCCGACCAATGGATCCACGCCTGCAACAAAGGCAAAGGCAACTGCCTCCGGAACCAGGGCCAAAGCCACTGTCAATCCGCTGAGTATGTCATTTTTTGCGTTGGCGGTTCGCTTTCTGAAGAATTCTACCATTATCAAATAAAAAAAGCGGCAAAAGTACATCGAATGAAATGCACAGGCAAACCAGCCTGCCTTGAGTCTCAACCCATTGAAGCCAATACTCCTGAGGTCTGAAGGGCCGAAAGCACTTCAAATCGAAAGAAAAACCTGTCATTATTCAGGTTCCGGACTGAGGAAACTCAGGAATAAAAAAAGTTTCATGCAATAATTTCACAGTAATAAACCCTACGTCCTATGATCTTCTCCACCGAAAGACTGGTCATCACCCCGCTGGGGTTGGAGGACCTCGACGCCTTCCACGATCTTCAAGGAGATGAGAGGGTGATGGCATTCACAGGCCAAAAAGCCATGACAAGGGATGAGTCCATGATCGACCTCCAACGGGTTATCCACCACTATGATCAACCTCTGAACACTTTCAGGGTTTGGGCCATAAGATTCAAAGAAGATCCAGAGCTAACAGGCACTTGCGCCTTGATCAGGAATATGAAGGGAGAGTATGAGATCGGTTTTAGAATCCGACATAAATTCTGGAGGAGAGGGATCGCATCTGAAGTGACGAAAGCATTGATCCAATATGCCTTTAAGGAGTTGAAACTTCCGGAACTGGTGGCCTATGTGGATCGTGAGAATCATGCTTCGATCCGTATTCTCCAAAAGCATATGCCCTTTATACGGGAGTATTATGATCCAGAGTATAACTCAGTGGATCGGGAATACCGACTGAAGAACACCTTGAAACAAAAGGCCTGAAATAAAAAAGCCCCTGATCCCAGGGGCTTTTTTCGTTATATAGGATCAAATGATCAACATGGCATCTCCATAACAGAGGAATCGATATTCCTCCTTGACGGCTTCGTTGTAGGCTTCCATGATCAGATCATGGCCTGCAAAGGCCGATGTCATCATCAATAGGGTACTCAACGGAGGATGAAAATTGGTGATCATACTATCTGCAATAGCAAAATCGTATGGAGGGAAGATGAACTTATTGGTCCACCCCTCGTAGGTCTTAAGAAGATTCTCGGTCGTGGTGCTACTTTCGATGGCTCGCATGACGGTCGTTCCCACCGCACAGACCTTCTTCTTATTCAACTTTGCAGCATTGACCTTGTCGACCGCTTCCTGATTGATCCAGTATTGCTCACTATCCATCTTATGCTTGCTCAGATCCTCCACTTCAACAGGGCGGAATGTTCCCAAGCCAACATGAAGGGTGATCTCCGGAAATTCGACCCCTTTGATCTCGAGGCGCTTCATCAATTGCTTGGAGAAATGGAGTCCTGCAACCGGAGCGGCAACCGCACCTTCCACCTTGGCAAAGATGGTTTGGTAACGATCGGCATCCTCACCGTTGGGGGGACGTGTGATATATTTTGGCAAGGGGGTCTCACCCAATTCCTTCAACTTGGCACGAAACTCTTCATATGTTCCATCATAAAGGAAACGAAGGGTTCTTCCACGTGAAGTTGTATTGTCGATCACCTCGGCCACCAGGCTATCGTCCTCACCGAAATACAACTTATTTCCGATCCTGATCTTTCTCGCCGGATCGACCAGAACATCCCAAAGCCGACTTTCAGCATTCAATTCACGAAGGAGGAACACCTCGATCTTGGCCCCGGTCTTCTCCTTATTCCCCCACATTCGTGCAGGAAATACCTTGGTATTATTGAGGACCATGACATCACCTTCGTCAAAGTAGTTGATGATATCCTTGAAATGCTTGTGCTCGATCGTTCCCTTTTCGCGGTTGACGACCATCATTCTGGCATCGTCACGATGGATGGTGGGTTCCTGGGCGATCAACTCCTTAGGGAGTTTGTAGTTGAAGTGCGAAAGCTTCATTTTCATAGCTTACGGGCTTTGAAATTTTACAAAAAAGAATGGCAAAGGTACGACACAAATCCTTTGGTTTCCCTTTTACCACCTGTCAAACAAAATCGAGGTTTTGAACGTTCTTCAAAACAGTGTATATTTTCAGGTAGAAGAACCCAATTCCATTGGACTATGAAAGGAGTGAACCTAGAGAGGGCTCTCCGTGAAGAGCGGAGGAAAGTGGAGAAAAGGAATCCTGATGACATTCTTGAGGCATTCAGGGACCTCCTAAAAGAGGATGATCTTTTGGATGACGAGATCACGGCTCGCATATTTGAAAAACCCTCGGGCGAACTTCCCATGCTGGATCTGAGAAAACTGGACCCCGATAGAATTTTCACACTTGAACAGATTCGAAATCTATGTGTGAACTACCGGTTGCGATTCCTCGATAGTTCCCTTTTCATAGGCGAGATACCCTACGAGGCGATATCCCGGATCAAGGCCATTCAACGAGATCAAAAAGAGGAACTCTCCCATTTCAAGATCATGGCTCCTGCCCCCATGTTCAAACTCCGTGAAAAGGATCGGGATCCACTGCTTTTTGTCCCTTTGGGAGATCAACGTTTCTATCTGATCCATCAGTGGGGGAACGATCTGAATCCTTTGAGGAAGCTACTGGTGTATCCTTTCAGGAGCTTCGAGTCACTTTTCAAGACGATCGTCTTTTTTGCCTTGCTCATATCGGTCTCCATTCCCTCCGAGATCATGATGGGTCCTTACGACACCACAAGTCTTCACATTCGGGTGATCTTCTTCTTTTACCTTTTTCTGGCCTTTAGCGGTCTGACAGCTGTTTGGGGGTTCAGCCGATTCAAGAATTTCAACAACGCCCTCTGGAAGAGTCGTTTTTTGGATTGATCGAAACAAAAATATCCCGCCCATCGGCGGGTTTTTTATTCCTACTTTGCTGATTGTGAGACCAGGTGAGTCCACTTGGAAACGGAGTTTCAACTTCCCTCCTTACTTCCTATTTTAGACGTCCCACGAGAAAGCCAAAGCATGGATATAATTTCGGCAGAGCACATCGTCAAGACCTACAGTGGTCATGTGGCTCTGAATGATCTCACCCTGAACGTTCCGGAGAGGAGTATTTATGGACTTTTAGGTCCGAATGGTGCCGGGAAGACCAGTTTCATCAGGATCATCAATCAGATCACTGCACCGGATTCCGGCAAGCTTCTGTTTCACGGAAAACCCATCCAAGCGTCAGATGTGGCTCGAATCGGATACCTACCGGAAGAGAGAGGACTCTATAAGAAGATGAGGGTCGGTGAACAAGCGCTATATCTCGCTCAACTCAAGGGTCTGTCTTCGTCCGAGGCCAAAAAGAAACTCGCGTATTGGTTCGAGAAATTCGACATTCACGGTTGGTGGGACAAAAGGATCGAGGAGCTAAGCAAGGGTATGGCCCAGAAGGTCCAATTCATCACTACGGTCCTTCACGAACCCGAATTGTTGATCTTCGATGAGCCCTTCACGGGTTTTGACCCGATCAATACCAACCTTATCAAAAAAGAGATCCGTGAATTGAGGGATAAAGGGGCCACTGTCATCTTTAGTACACACCGGATGGAAAGTGTCGAAGAGATCTGCGACCACATCGCCCTGATCAACAAGAGCAACAAGATCCTTGAAGGGCCTCTCAAGGACATCCGTATGAAATATCGGACCAACACCTACTCCATCACCTTTGAGCCAAGAGAGGCCGATCTGTTAAAGGCCCTTCCACATAATTATCACTTGGTCGATCATCACCGTGACAACGAGGGTTGGAGAACTGCCAGGATCACGTTGGAGGATCAATCCTCACCTAATGAGATCCTGGAATATTTCATCCAGCGAACCACAGTCCATCACTTCGAGGAGGTTATTCCCTCGGTGAATGACATTTTCATTCGGGAGGTTCAAAAAAACTAACATGACCAAAAACAAGATCAAGCTCGTCATCAAAAGGGAGTTCCTGACCCGGGTCCGGAAGAAGAGTTTTCTTATCATGACCATTGTAGGCCCAGTTTTGATCGGCCTTTTAATGGTAGCTCCTGCCCTACTTGCCAGTTTGCCGGATGGGCCAAAATCCATTTGGGTGATCGATCAACCGGGGATCCTCATCCCCGAAAGGGGAAGTGGCCAATATCAATTGGACTATCTGCCCCCTCGTGAATTCGATCTGGAAAAGGCCAAGGACTTTCTGCAGCATTCAGACCATGATGCTTTGGTCTTCATCCCTACAGGCGAGGGTTGGGATCCGGATTTCTTCAAACGGAATATCATCTTATTCGGAAAGAAGGATGTCCCCCTCAGCATGGAAAGATATCTGGAGGAACTACTTGAAAGGAAGATCAATGATCAGAAACTCCTTCGCCAGGGAGTGGATCCAGAGATCGTTGCCCAGACCAAGACCAATCTTACATTAAAGGTCTTCAACCTCGACGAAGATGGGAAGGAAAGGGAAAGTGCGACCATCATCAAGATGGTGACAGGATATGCAGCTGGATTTCTGATCTACTTCTTCATTTTCCTCTATTCCAGTCAGGTCATGCGCGGAGTGATCGAAGAAAAGACCAGTCGGATCGTCGAGGTGATCATCAGTAGTGTTCGACCCTTTCAATTGATGATGGGAAAGATCGTCGGGATCGGTTCGGTAGGCCTATTACAGTTCCTTATTTGGGTGGTCCTGTCATTTGGGATCTTCCAGGTGGTCTCCCTGACCATTCTGGCGGACAAATTTGATACGGAAAAGATCATTGAAGCACAAAAGGCCATGGGCCCGGAAGCAGGGGACGTCAGTGCACTCATGCAATTCCAGCAAAGCCTGGAAGCGGTTAATTTCCCCCTCATCGTACTGGTTTTCCTCTATTTCTTCATTGGGGGATATATCCTTTATGGAAGTCTTTTTGCAGCGATCGGTGCCGCCGTGGACAACGAAACGGATAGTCAACAGTTCCTGCTACCCGTGATCATTCCGCTGATCATTGGGATCCTTGTCTCGACCCGGGTGGTGGAGAGCCCGGATGGCCCCCTTGCCTTCTGGTTCAGCATGATCCCATTCACTTCTCCGATCGTGATGATGGTCAGGATCCCCTTTGGTGTCCCTTATTGGCAACTGGCCCTTAGCATATCCCTATTGATCGGTACCTTTATGCTGACAACATGGATGGCTGCAAGGATCTATCGGGTAGGCATCCTGATGTACGGAAAGAAGATCAACTATAAGGAGATCTGGAAATGGATGAGATACCATTAAAAGGTTTGGACGAATTCCTGGATTTCACCCTGGTTAAATATGGGAATGTCCAGTTGCAAGTGGGCGATGTGGTTCAGGTGGCCATATTCCTCATTGTGGCTCGGGGGATCATGTTCCTGGTCCAAAAATACTTGCATCGCCTCTCCCATAGAGGTAGTTTGGATCGAGGGAAAGCCTATGCGATCGGACAGATCCTGGCCTATTTTGTTTACACCATTACCCTGGTCCTTGCCCTGGATACCGCCGGTGTCAAGATCACCGTTCTCATTGCTGGATCCACCGCCTTATTTGTTGGTCTGGGTCTGGGTCTTCAGGACGCCTTTCGCGACCTGGTTTCCGGGATCTTCCTCCTCTTCGAAAGGACTGTGACCGCAGGGGACATCATTGAAGTGGATGGATTGGTCGGAAAGGTTCGTGAAGTTCGATTGAGAACCACCCTCGTCATAACCCGGGATGACATTGTTATGATCATCCCCAATCAACAACTCACCAATAACAATGTCATCAATTGGAGTCAGAATCGAAAACCTACCCGTTTCGCCGTTGATGTCGGGGTGGCTTACGGCAGCGACACCAAGCTGGTTCGAGATATCCTGATCAAAGTGGCCAAGGAGGACCCCAATGTGGTCTCTTTTCCTGAACCCACGGTGCAGTTTCGTGATTTTGGAGATTCTTCATTGGTCTTCAAGCTTCTATTTTACACGCATCAATTGTTCCTGATCGAGAAGATCAAAAGTGATATTCGGTTCGAGATCGATCGTCTCTTCCGTGAGAACAACGTGACGATCCCATTCCCCCAAAGGGACCTTTGGGTCAAACAATGGCCGGAATCCCCTATGAAAGAAAAAGACGCCAGACCTTCATGAGAATCGGAATCATTGACCTTGGCTCTAATACCTTTAACCTGAAGATCGTCGATACCGAAAGCCAGGCAGAGGTTTACGTCGACAAGCGTCCGGTCAAGTTACTCCAGGGCAGCGGCAAGATCCCCAGGATCTCTCCCGGTGGATTTGAAAGAGGGATTGCCGTTTTGGATGATTACATGAACCTAATGCGTGACTGGGATGTCGAACGAGCCTATTCATTTGCCACAAGCGCGATTCGATCCTCAGAGAATGGAGAGGATTTTGTACGCGAGGCTTACTCAAAATCGGGAGTGGCAGTCAATGTGATCGACGGAGACCAGGAAGCACGATTCATCTTTGAGGGGGTCAGACAGGCTATTGACCTGAATGAGGACCCGGTACTTGTAATGGATATCGGGGGTGGCAGCACGGAATACATCATTGGAAATAAAAGCGAAGTGTTCTGGGCAGCCAGTTACCCTCTGGGCGTTTCCAGACTATTGGAGAATCTTGCGCCACACGACCGGATCACCGCCGAAGACGAGATCGCCTTCCGCCAACATGTGGACCTTATCCAAAATGAACTATACGAAGCCTTGTATCAATTTCCCGTCCAGACCTTGGTCGGTTCTTCCGGTTCCTTCGAAACCTATTACAATATCGCTGCTGCCAAATTCGACCGCCCTTCCATAGGGCCCACCGATCGATCCCTGAACTTCAACATCTTTGAGTTCGACCAGACCTGGAAGATGTTGATGAAAATGGATACGCAAGAACGATTGAAGGTCCCCGGGATGCTGCCCATGCGGGCGGAAATGATCCATCTATCCGGCATCCTTATTGATATGGTTCTACAAAAATCAGTCATCAACCATTTCTTCATTTCCACCTTTGCCCTGAAAGAAGGAGTATTGGAAGAAGTGATCAACAAACCCGAAAAATGGCACGCATCCTCATTGTAGAAGACGAAAAAGCGATCCGAAATGTCCTTCGAAGAATATTGACCGAAGAGGATAAGACCTATACCGTGGACGAGGCCGAGAATGGCCGTGAAGCCATGGTAGCCCTATCCGAGAACAATTACGACCTGGTCCTTTGCGATATCAAGATGCCGGTAGCAGACGGATTGGAAGTCCTTGACTTTAGCCTGAAAGAAAGTCCTGAGACTGCGGTGGTGATGATCTCCGGTCATGGAGATATTGAAACGGCTGTAGATTGTATTCGCAAGGGAGCCTATGATTTCATTTCCAAACCACCTGATCTCAATCGACTTCTACAAACGGTCCGAAATGCACTGGATCGCAAACATCTGGTGGTGGAGAACAAGACCCTCAAAAAGAAGATCGGAAAGAACTATGAGATGATCGGCGAAAGCCCAGCCATGCAAGAGGTCAAGGAAATGATCGAAAAGGTGGCCCCTACAGAGGCGCGGGTATTGATCACGGGCCCAAATGGTTCCGGGAAAGAGTTAGTGGCACATTGGATCCATCAAAAAAGTGAACGTTCAGGTGGACCCATGGTAGAGGTCAATTGTGCGGCCATCCCTTCAGAATTGATCGAATCCGAACTTTTCGGGCACAAGAAAGGAGCGTTTACCTCAGCCGTTAAGGATCGAAAGGGAAAATTTGAGATCGCCTCAGGTGGAACCCTTTTCCTGGATGAGATCGGTGACATGAGCCTTAGTGCACAAGCCAAGGTACTCAGGGCCTTACAGGAAAGTAAGATCACCCCGGTAGGTGG
>JAJLJK010000082.1:0-1646 GCA_033844885.1 Bacteroidota bacterium
TCCTCCATCAGTTGGGATTCCAAAACCTCTCTTGGCCCAAAGACCACTTTTCTGGCATGGGGTTGCAGCCGTTCGCCGATCAACATGTAGGCCCATTGGGGGATGATGGCATCCTCCGAGCAGATCACATTCACAAAGGCATCTGAATAAAGGCCCCAATCGCGCTGGTCGATCTTTTCCCGAAAGTCCTTTTCGCGCAGCATGAGGCGCTCGAAGAGGAAATTCGCCAGGTCAAGGGTCATTCGTTGCCCCTGAGGATAGAGGTCTTCCAGGCTAAGCGTGATCAGGCCACTATCAGCAACGCGATTTACGATCTCATCACTCATGGCCGATCAAAGGATTCCGAGTTCGAGTTTGGCTTCCTCACTCATCATGTCCTTGTTCCATGGGGGATCAAAGGTGATCTCCACCTCAACTTCTTTGACGTCATCCAGGCTTCGAACCTTTTCGCGTACTTCCTCAGGAAGGGACTCGGCCACCGGGCAATTTGGGCTGGTAAGCGTCATTAGGACCTTTACATCACCTTCATCGCTCACCTGGACATCGTAAATGAGGCCAAGTTCATAGATGTCAACGGGGATCTCTGGGTCGTAGATGGCGCGAAGGACATCGACCACGTCCTCGCCGATCCTTTGCATATCGATCTCGGTCAGATTCATGACTTTTCTTGTTTTGACTGAAAGGCCAGTGCGTAGAATTTCATTTGCTTGATCATACTGAGCAGGCCATTGGCACGTGTGGGGCTGAGGTGCTCCTTCAGGCCGATCTCGTCGATGAAGGACATATCGGCATTGACGATCTCTTCGGGTTGGTGATCTGAGAGGACACGGACCATCAGGGCGATGATTCCCTTGGTGAGAATGGCATCACTGTCGGCGGTGTAGATCACCTTGTCCCCGTTCATTTCTGCGTGCAACCACACACGGCTTTGACAACCTTTGATCAGGTTCTCATCCACCTTATATTTTTCATCGATCACAGGGAGGCTCTTCCCCAGATCGATCAGGTACTCGTACTTCTCCATCCAATCGGTGAACATGTCGAACTCGTCGACGATCTCGGACTGAATGGTAGATATTTCTTGGGTCTCTTGCATGATCTTGCTACAACTGTTTTACAGGAACATTTGTTTGACCTTCTTCAATCCCTCGATCATCCGGTCCACCTCTACGCGGGTATTGTAAATGGCGAAACTCGCCCGAACAGTTCCCGGGATACCGAAGCGATCCATGATGGGCTGTGTACAATGGTGGCCGGTTCTTACGGCGATCCCCAATTTATCGAGGATCACCCCAGTATCGTATGGATGAACGCCATCCACATTGAAACTGATGACCCCGGCTTTCTTTGAGGCAGTCCCATAAAGGGTGATCCCCCCCAGACCTATGAGTTGTTCAGTGGCATAGGTCAGAAGGTCATTCTCCTGTAAGGCTATATTGTCCAGCCCCACCTCTTCCATCCAGTCCAGAGCAGCGGCCAGTCCGATGGCCCCGGCAATATCGGGCGTCCCAGCCTCGAATTTATGAGGAAGGCCGGCATAGGTGGTCTTCTCAAAGGTCACCGTTTCGATCATTTCTCCTCCTCCGTGAAAGGGAGGGATGGCTTCAAGGAGGGATCGCTTGCCGAAAAGAACGCCAAATCCGGTT
>JAJLJK010000083.1:0-2180 GCA_033844885.1 Bacteroidota bacterium
AGCTGTAAGCATGATCCTTACCCTTATGACGGTCCCCCCGGGCTGGGCAATGACACGATCACAAACCCACCACCGCCTCCGCCACCGGTTGACACAACGATCGCCTGTGATCCGGATACCGTCTATTTTCAAAATCAGATCCTTCCCCTTCTCTCGGCCAATTGTGCCACTTCGGGTTGTCATGATGCCCAATCTCATCAGGAGGGAGTGATCCTTGATTCGTATTTCAACATCAGGAATACCGCAGATGTCCGGCCGGGAAATCCAAGTGGAAGTGACCTATATGAGGTTCTGATCGAGACGGACCCTGACAAGCGAATGCCACCTCCACCAGCATCACCTCTTACCACTGAACAGATCCAGCTTGTTTACAAATGGATCCAGCAAGGTGCCAAGAATAATCGGTGTGATGAGTGCGATACCACCAACGTGACCTTCTCAGGTTCTGTGGAACCTATCCTGAGTAACTACTGTTACAGCTGTCACAGTGGGGCCAATCCGGTAGGTGGATCTACTTTGACAACCTATCAGGATGTGGTCAATGCGGTCAACAATTCTGATCTGTACGAACGTGTGCAAAGGATGCAAGGTTTTTCTCCAATGCCTCCCGGGGGTACTCTTCCGGCATGTGATTTGAATAAGATCGGAAAGTGGATCTCAGATGGAATGCCCAATAATTAATTCGGATCGGAACGAGAATGAATGCAAAGAATCTATTGTCCATTAGCCTGGTGTTGGCTTTTATGGGAGGATGCTATTATGATAATCAAGAGGATCTTTTTAGTAATTACCCTCAAACCAATTGCGACACCTCTGCGGTGACCTACACTGAGGACATCTCCCGGATCATGGACACCTATTGCGTCAGTTGTCACGGTGGTTCGGCTCCCCAATCAGGACTTGATCTAAGTTCTTACCAAGGCGTCCAGACCGCAGCACAGAATGGCAAACTACTTGATAGGATATCCAGACCTCAGGGCGATGCGCTGTTAATGCCCCCAACCGGTAAAATGTCTGATTGTAACATAGATAAGGTCCGGGTCTGGGTGAATAAAGGAGCCATCAACAATTAATTGAAAATCAAACCACAAGAATACCATGAAACGAATCATCTTATCTTTTGTACTCCTCTTTTCAGTACAAGGAATATTTGCCCAGAAGTACCTTTCCAGAGAGGTCTATTTGAAATTCTATGGAGAAACACCCCTTGAAACCATCGAGGCAGTGACCAATCAAGGCTCGGGTGTGATCGATGCTGAAACTAAAAAGATCGCCTTCCAGGTATTGGTCAAAAGTTTTACATTCGAAAAGGCCTTGATGCAGGAGCATTTCAATGAGAACTACATCGAAAGTGACAAGTTCCCAAAAGCGACCTTTAGAGGGACCCTCGAAGGGGATATCGACTTCAACAAGACCGGCAAACAAAAAGCCATGGCGGTTGGAACCATGAATATTCACGGTGTGGACAAGGACATGAGCGTTCCGGTGGAGATCGAGGTCAAGGACGGTGAGATCCTTTTGAGTTCGGTATTCATGTTGAGCCCTGAGGATTTCAATATCGAGATACCATCCGTCGTACGGGATAAGATCGCCAAGGAAATGGAAACCACTTTAAAGGCCCAGCTCAAAAAACAATAATGACCATGAAAATCTGGTATCAGCCCCTATTGGGGCTTTTTCTTTTTTGTGCCTCTCTTCCATCCTTCGCGCAGGAAGAGGACGACCTCTTTGACATCCTGGATGAGGAACAACCGACCACCTATGCCTCTGCAACCTTCAAGGGAACCAGGATCATCAATCTTCAAAGCAATGAGTTGCCCGCTCAGGGGGTACTTCAGTTCATGATCAGTCACCGCTTTGGACCGGTGAATGATGATTTTCTCTACAATTTCTTTGGATTGGATGTCGCTCAGATCCGACTTGGGTTGGATTACAGTCCTCTTCCATGGTTGAATGTAGGGATCGGACGAAGTTCTGCGACCAAGACCTATGATGGTTTTGCGAAGATCAGGATCCTGAGACAATCCCAGGGAGGAAGAAATTTCCCTCTTTCGGTGGTTTGGTATTCGTCCATGAATTATACCACCTTGAAGTGGACGGATGATCTTCCCCATAATGAGTCAGATCGATTGAGTTATGTTCACCAACTCATTTTAGCAAGGAAATTCAATGAATCCATT
>JAJLJK010000084.1:0-1413 GCA_033844885.1 Bacteroidota bacterium
ATGACTGTCAATATCGGAGGTTCCTGTAAGACCTCCGTACAGGATGGTGTGGTCATGGATTACAACCAACCCGGTACTTATGTGGATCCCACCACCGGCCTCCCCACCCGTGATTATAACTGTAACTCCACTACCGTCACCCTGACCTTCAAGACCCCTCTTGACTGTGCTTCAGTAGATCGTGGTGACTTCCGTCTGACCAGCCCTGCCGGTCAACCTATACCTGTTCTCGATCTGGTTCCCAACTGCGACCCCAACGGGGATGCACTCACCATGGACGTCGTGCTCTACAAACCCCTGTTCATCAATGGTGATTACTTCCTCTATTCCAAAAAAGGGAATGACGGGAATACCCTGGTCAACAAGTGTGGATTCCCCATGGATGAGTTCGATACCATCGTTCTGCGCGTGAGCAACTGCCCCGTGTTGAACTGGGATCTCGAGAACGTCACCATCGAAGAGGACAAGACCCCCATTGTTGAGTGGACCTGGGATAACTCCAAGATCCCTGCAGGACTCTTCAACGAGTTCCAGATCTTCCGTTCTGATGACAACGGGGCCACTTTCAACCTGATCGGCACCGAGACCGACTCCACACGAAAGTTCTATCGCGACAATAGCTTCCAGTGGCAGCAGAACCTGCTCGACCAACAGACCTACCTCTATCAGGTACAGGTCATCGTCGACAATCAACCCTTCGGGCCCTCGCGAGATGTGACCACCATCCTTTTGGAAGGTAGCTGGAATGTCCAAAATCCAGAGATCGATACCATCGCTCTCTCTTGGAACCTCTATAATGGATGGGGACAACCCCAATACACCGTCATGCTCGGTAAGGAAGAAGCCGGTACCTGGAACTGGAGTCAGGCTTCCAGCACATTGAGCTCCAATCCAACCAATGGACAGAGCTATCTCTTCCTCACCGAAGGACTCGCCTCCGGTAACTACGCTCTACGCGTGGATGCCAAGGATCCCGTCGGGGGTGGAACCTATGTCTCTGAGTCCAACTGGGTACGCTTTGAGATCCCCGTGGATCCGATCATCCCTCCCAAACCTGTGATCGTTCCCAACGTGCTTACCCCTAATGGAGACATGGTCAACGATGTTTTGATCATCCAGAATATCGGAACCTTCTCCACCAGCCGGAGAATGATCATCTGGGATCGTTGGGGAAATACCGTCTTCGAGACCGACATGTATGACAACATGCGCCCATTCACGGGAGAAACACCTTCCGGTGGGAAACTCGCAGATGGCGTGTATTTCTACATCCTCAACCTGGAGGATGCCCCCTCCAATACCAAACAGAATTTCGAGGGTACCATCACCATCCTGGGCAACGCCACAGGACAGTGATCCAACCCCCATCTTTCAAATACCCGGAACGCCTCCCAATGGGAGGCGTTCTTCTTT
>JAJLJK010000085.1:0-8292 GCA_033844885.1 Bacteroidota bacterium
TTTCATTTTTTTCTGAAACTTCTAAAAAATGAATTACAAGATCGCATCTCTGGTCATCTACTTCCCTCCCACACTCTTTTTGATCCTTTGGGTAGGTTGGTGGTGCTACCGAAACGGCCGGGTTTACCTGGAAGAACTATTTCCGAAAGACCTCGATCTGGCCAGCCGGATCAACAGTATTCTACTGATCGGATACTACCTGCTGAATCTCGGTTATGTGATCCTCACCCTCTTCAATACCTCTTTCGGCAGTAATTGGATCGAAGTATTGAACTCCGTCAGCACCAGGTTGGGGTTCATCACCCTACTACTCGGCATCATTCACTTTGCGAACCTCATGTGGCTTCGGTGGCTACAACGGTATATCAACACTCACTGAAATTCAACACAAATCCTTGTATCATGAACTATCAAATGATCTTTACCACCTACACCATCTATCTCCCGATCGTCATTGCTCTGACGATTTATGTGGCTCGTTCACTTTTTAAGAATAGCAAGGTCTTCATGATGGATATCTTCAATGGACGTGAAGAGATCGCCATGAGCACCAATCGTTTGTTCGAAGTGGGATTCTACCTGCTGAACATTGGCTTTGCCCTTCTGATCATGCGGATCACCACCTACTATGGGGACCATGGGGAAGGATTTGACAGAGTGGACCTGATGGAGGTCCTAAGCCAAAAGGTAGGAGGATTCGCCATCTATCTGGGAGTCATTCTTTTCCTCAACCTCTTTATGTTCTTCAGAGGCAAGAAGGCCGCTAAGAGAGCCCGCCAATCTGTAATACCTCAATAAAAGAAAAAGCCCCGCATTCAGCGGGGCTTTTTTCATTTGTATCAGTCTACATGTTCCTTCGATACTGACCACCGACCTGGAATAGTGACTTTGTGATCTGTCCCAGGGAACAAACCTTGGCCACCTCCATGAGTCGGGTGAACATATTATCGTTCTGGATAGCGGCATTCTGCAGTTCACGCAATTTGGCATCCGCCTCCTTTTCCATGGCCTTATGAAGGTTCTCCAGCATATCGATCTGGAATTCCTTTTCTTCCTTGGTTGCCCGAATGACCTCCTGGGGAATGATGGTGGGTGATCCTTTAGAGCTGAGGAAGGTGTTCACACCAATGATGGGATATTCACCACTGTGTTTCAGCATCTCGTAATACATGCTCTCCTCCTGGATCTTCCCACGTTGATACATGGTCTCCATCGCACCGAGAACGCCACCTCGTTCGGTGATCCTATCGAATTCAGATAGAACGGCCTCTTCAACAAGATCGGTCAATTCTTCGATGATGAAGGATCCCTGAAGAGGATTCTCATTCTTGGCCAGACCCAATTCCTTATTGATGATCAATTGGATGGCCATCGCACGACGCACACTCTCCTCTGTAGGTGTGGTGATGGCTTCATCATATGCATTGGTATGCAATGAATTACAATTGTCGTAGATCGCATATAATGCCTGAAGGGTGGTTCGAATGTCATTGAAATCGATCTCCTGGGCATGAAGGCTTCTACCAGAGGTCTGGATGTGATATTTCAACATCTGACTGCGAGCATTTGCCCCATATTTATTCTTGAGTGCTTTCGCCCAGATCTTTCTTGCCACCCTTCCGATCACAGAGTACTCCGGATCCACTCCATTGCTAAAGAAGAAACTCAAGTTTGGAGCGAACTTATTGATATCCATTCCTCGACTCAGGTAGTACTCCACATAAGTGAAGCCATTGGCCAGCGTAAAGGCCAGCTGTGTGATGGGATTGGCTCCCGCCTCAGCAATGTGGTATCCCGAAATGGAGACCGAATAGAAGTTTCGAACATTCTGATCGATAAAATACTCCTGAACGTCTCCCATCAGCCGCAAGGCAAATTCGGTACTGAAGATACAGGTGTTCTGAGCCTGATCCTCCTTCAGAATGTCTGCCTGAACGGTTCCCCTGACCACACTCAATGTCTCCGTCTTGATCTTTTCATAAACGTCGCTGGGAAGGACCTCGTCACCGGTACAACCTAAAAGCATCAATCCCAGGCCATCATTTCCTGGAGGCAGGTCTCCATTATACCGTGGACGTTGTAATCCCTTGTCATCCCACTTCTTCTTGAGGACCTCCTCGACCTTTGCCTCCAGCCCATTCTCCCGGATATACAATTCACACTGCTGATCCACAGCAGCATTTAGGAAGAAACCTAAAAGCATAGGGGCGGGACCATTGATGGTCATCGATACAGAGGTCTTCGGATCGGCCAGGTTGAATCCACTGTAGAGTTTCTTCGCATCATCCAGACAGCAAATGCTTACGCCTGAGTTTCCGATCTTTCCATAGATATCCGGACGCCAATCCGGGTCATTCCCGTAAAGGGTCACCGAATCGAATGCCGTACTCAAGCGCTTGGCAGGCATGTCCTGCGAGACATAATGGAATCGTTTGTTGGTCCTTTCTGGTCCCCCTTCTCCGGCAAACATCCGCGTTGGATCCTCACCCTCGCGTTTGAACGGATAGATCCCGGCGGCATATGGAAACTCCCCGGGAACGTTCTCCTGCAAGGACCAGCGGAGGATATCTCCCCAGCTTCTGAATCGGGGCATTGCTACCTTGGGGACCTGCGTATGCGCAAGGCTTTCGGTATGGGTCTTGACCTTGATCTCCTTATCCCGGACCTTGAAAACATAGAATTCATTCCTATATCGCTCGACCTTTTCGGGCCATTCCTGTAGGGTTTCCCAGTTATGTGGATCCAGATCAAGTTTGATTCTATCGAACTCACCATTCAGAACTTTGATGACATCATCATCTTCTCCCTTACTGGTCGACAATTCGTCAATGGTGCGCTGAAGTGCATATAGCTTATCAGCCACTTCGGCCTGGCGTGTCACCCATTCATCATAATTCCGGTTATTCTCGCTGATCTCGCTGAGGTAACGGGTCCGCTGTGGCGGAATGATGAAGATCTTCTCACTCATTTCACGAGTGATCTCGAATGTGCTATTGAGAGAAGCATGGGTCTTCTCCACGATACGGTCCATTATGGCCTTGTAGAGACTGTTGGTCCCGGGATCGTTGAACTGCGATGCAATGGTGCCAAAGACAGGCATGTCCTCCACATCGCGATCCCACATTTGGTGGTTGCGCTGATATTGCTTCTTAACGTCACGTAACGCATCCAAAGCACCGCGCTTGTCAAATTTGTTCAATGCGATCAGGTCGGCGAAATCCAGCATATCGATCTTCTCCAACTGGGTCGCAGCCCCATATTCGGGAGTCATCACATAAAGCGAAACGTCACTGTGATCAAGGATCTCGGTATCCGATTGTCCAATGCCCGAGGTCTCCAGGATCACCAGATCATAGCCGGCAACCTTGAGAATGGACACCGCATCTTTGACATGCTTCGAAAGTGCCAGATTGCTCTGACGGGTCGCCAGAGAACGCATGTAGACTCGAGGATCGTTAATGGCATTCATTCGGATCCTATCCCCCAAAAGGGCTCCCCCGGTCTTACGCTTACTGGGATCCACTGAAACGACCGCGATCCTTTTATCCTTGAAATCGATCAGAAATCGACGAACGAGCTCATCCACCAATGAGGATTTCCCAGCTCCGCCGGTTCCGGTGATACCTAAAATCGGTGTATCGATCTCCTTCGCTTTCGCGTGAAGGGAATCGAGCATTTCTTTATTCTCTTCCGGGAAATTCTCGGCAGCAGAGATCAACCTTGCAATGGCCACCCAATTGTCAGGACTGAGGTGTTGGAGCTCTCCGTTCAGGTTGATCCCTACAGGATAATCCGATTGTTGGACAAGGTCATTGATCATTCCCTGAAGGCCCAAAGAACGGCCGTCATCGGGGTGGTACAGGCGAGTGATCCCGTATTCCTGAAGCTCATGGATCTCTTCGGGAAGGATGGTCCCTCCTCCGCCTCCAAAGATCTTGATGTGTCCTGCGCCCTTTTCCTTCAGAAGGTCATACATGTACTTGAAATACTCGATATGCCCTCCCTGATAGCTCGTCATGGCGATGGCATTGGCATCCTCCTGGATGGCTGTATTCACCACTTCCTCTACCGAACGGTCATGACCCAGGTGGATCACTTCACACCCAGTGGTTTGGATGATCCGGCGCATCAGGTTGATCGCAGCATCATGTCCATCAAAGAGGGACGCTGCTGTAACGATTCGAACTTTATTCTTGGGCTTATAGGGTGCTACGGTTTCCATACTTCGATTTTTTCCGGATGGCAAAGATAACACAATGGTGCGGGGATGCAGAAGCCCGAAGCCCCTTTCCCGTCAATTCAGAAACCTCCAACCGACAGCAGTGTTCATTTCAATGTGAATACCACTATCATACTCCCTTACGGGGGATGGGATAAAAATCCCACATTGCGGTGAAACCAAATTCCCCTTTCATGTTGACCGCACTGGACTGGATCATCATCATTGTCGCAATGGCGGGGATGTTCATGATCGCCCTATCGTTCAAGAATGCCGCATCGCGGGATCTTTCCAGTTTCTTTCTCGGAGGCAGGAATCTTCCCTGGTACATTGCAGGTCTGAGTATGGTAGCCACCACCTTTGCCGCTGATACACCTCTGGCAGTCACGGAGATCGTGGGAAAGGATGGGATATCCGGTAATTGGATCTGGTGGAATTTCCTCATCGGGGGAATGTTGACGGTCTTCTTCTTCTCTCGCTTGTGGCGAAGGGCGGAGATCCTTACCGAAGTGGAATTCATTGAGCTTAGATACGGGGGCCGTCCCGCTTCTTGGTTAAGGGGATTCAAAGGGATTTATCTGGGTCTATTTATGAATGTTCTGGTGATCGGATGGGTCAATCTGGCCATGGCGACAATCCTGGAGGTTTTCTTTGGACTATCATCCGAATCAGCTCTATACCTGTGTGGTATCGGAATGTTGATCGCAGGGATCTATACCTCGGTTTCAGGTTTGCTTGGTGTGGCAATCACCGATGTGATACAATTCTTCCTGGCCATGACGGGAAGTATCCTATTGGCTTGGTTGGTGATCGACTCTCCAGAGATCGGCGGTTTGTCAGGTTTGGCGGCGAAAGTTCCGGAAGGAACCCTTCAGTATTTCCCTCATTTTGGCGATCAGGGTGAGACTGACGTTTTGACGATCTCCCTTGGTGCCTTCATTGCCTTTTTCGGATTCATTTGGTGGGCCAGTTGGTATCCTGGTGCAGAACCTGGTGGAGGAGGATACATCTCTCAAAGGATGATGTCCACCCGCGATGAACCCTCTGCCCTGAAGGCCACCCTCCTGTTTCAGATCGCTCATTATTGCATTCGTCCATGGCCCTGGATCCTTGTGGGGCTGGCGGCAATTCACCTGTATTCTGTCTCAGATCACATTACGGATGCAACCCTGAGGGATCGTTTCATTGAGGCCAGATCAAATATCCCCTCTCAAGAACTTTGGGCGGATGAACCCATGGAGAGCTGGCCGAAGGGATGGGAAAATGATAGGACACGAATAGAAAAAATGGCCATGACGGATCCACAATTGGACCATTCGATCCGGTATGAGAAGGACACCCGATTTGGATATGTCCTCGCTATGAAGGACCACCTTCCCTCTGGCTGGTTGGGGTTAATGCTTGTGGCTTTCTTTTCGGCATATCTCAGCACCATTTCCACACAATTGAACTGGGGAGCCAGCTATCTAGTCAATGATGTCTATAAGCGTTTTATGGAACCTGAAGCAGGCGATCAAAAGTTGATCCGTGCCAGTCGTGTCACCACCCTATTGTTGATGGTGGCCGGATTGATCACCTCTTTCTTTATCGAAAGTATCTCCGGGGTCTGGACCTTTTTGATGGAATGTGGCGCCGGATTGGGGTTGGTTTTGATCCTAAGATGGTTCTGGTGGAGAATCAATGTTTGGAGTGAGATCACCGCAACCGTTGCTCCATTTGTCGGGTATTCGATCGGGCATTTTATCCTGGGGTGGGAGTTTCCCAATTCATTCTTTTTTACGGTCGGGTTGACCACCCTAAGTTGGTTGATCGTTACCTTAATTACACCGCCAGAAAAAGATGAGGTGCTTGACCGATTTCATGCCCGGGTGCGTCCGGGTGGGTGGTGGGGCCGTCGTGGTTCCAGTGGATTCAAAGAATCAAGATGGATGTTCCTTGGATGGATTTCCAGCATTGTATTTACCTACAATACTCTCTTCCTTATCGGCGACCTGTTGCTTAGGTCCGATGGTGCAAGTATTGGAAGATGGATCACCTTTTTGGTCTCGCTTTCGCTGATGTGGATCTCGCTGAGGCGGATGTTCCGATCCCCAAAATGGGAAGGATCTCCAACAACTGTCGAACACGATGAGTAGATTCTGCCTCCTTGTACCTATCATGGGTGTCCACCAGGATCTGCGACATACCTAGCCTTCTCGCTCCCAGAACATCTCGTTCAGGGTGGTCTCCGATCATGATGGAATCCTGGACCCTGGCACCGGTTCGGTCCATGGCAAAATGAAAGATCCTGACATCGGGTTTCCAATAGCCGGCCTCTTCGGCTGTGATCAGGCTATCAATATGGCGATCCAGACCGGTGGTACGAACCTTTCTGGTCTGCGTCTCCTTGAATCCGTTGGTGAGTATGTGGATCTTCAATCCCTGTTGGCGAATCCCTTCCAGAACATCAAGGGCACCTGGCATGAGGTGTGGGTAATCCGGAGCTTCAGCCACATATCGGGTCTCGAGGACAACACTCAGATCTGGGTCATCCATTCCATGGGCTTGCAGGGCCTCCCGAAATCTTCTGGATCGAAGCTCTTCCTTGGTAACCGTTCCTCGCCCATATTCATCCCAAAGTCGATCATTGATCTCAACATAGGTCCGATAAAATGGATCGAAGTGACGCAGGTCGCGGCGGACCAATTCGATCCACAGCTCCTTCAAGGCAGCTTTGGAATTCGCATCGAAGTCCCACAGAGTATGGTCCAGGTCAAAGAAGATATGTTTCAGGTCCTTCATTTCCGAAATTTCAGAAAATCATTGGGTAGGATTCGATAAAACTTTTCTTTTATTTTCACCTACCATAAAGATGATATTGAATGTTGAAGAATCTCCTTTCTGCTGGGTACCCCATTTGCCTAATTATTCTGATGTCCATATTAACATTTTCATCATTGGGTCAGAAAGATCATAGGAATTGGGAGATTGGCCTGACCTATTCTCCTCTAATGACCTACCGAACCCTGTTTGGAGAAGATAACTATAAGAATTTCGTTACCAACAGAAATGAACTGGAAAAGCCTGTCCTAGGCTATTCCACCGGGATAATGGTGAGTAAATTTTTTAGCAAAGATTGGGGGTTCCAGTTTGGAATGCAATTTTGCAAACAGGGTTATGTTAAGGAATTTCAATCCAACATAGGACCATATAAGATTACTGGACCACCCAGTAAACCCGTAGAAGATTATCGTTATTCCTACTTCTATTTTCAGGTTCCGCTACAGGTTTTCTACAATGTTTCTTTAGGTAGAAATTGGTCATTAAGACCTTTGGGGGGAATTTCAACGGACATATTTCTTGGGATGGATTATCACAAGAAGGGTACGTCTCCGGATTTGCAAAACGTAGGTTTATCTGTTGTGAACCTTTCTGGAATTATTGGAAGTGAATTACGCTTCCAAATTTCTGATCGTATTGGGATCGGAGCGACACCCATTTTCCAGCACAGTATCCTTCCCATTGTCTTTGAAACTCCTATTAAGGAGTTCTTATGGAGTACCGGCATTAGATTCAGTTGCGTTCTGAAGATCTAAGTCTTTCTTTGGTTAAATTCAGGATTACTCAAGACAAGGAGAAGGCCCTTAGGGGTGTCGGTTGTTCGCTGAGGATTACTGGCTGAATAGAATAAGGAAGAAGTGATTTTGATAAAAATTAAATAAACCAACCGTTCCCTGAAGCTGTAGAAGGGCGAATGATCAAGAATTGGATTTAAAAATTAACGATTGAGAATTGCGAATTCAGTATTCAGAATTTTTCATTCCTCACTAATCATTTCTCATTCTCATTTGCCAATTGCCAATTGTCAATTCCCAATTGTCAATTCCCAATTGCCAATTGTCAATAGTCAATAGTCAAAAAAAAAGCCCCGACCCAAACGGGACGAGGCTTTGAAAAAGAATGGCGACGACCTACTCTCCCAGGTGTTACCCTAGTACCATCGGCGCAGTTGGGCTTAACTACTCTGTTCGGAATGGGAAGAGGTGATCCCCAACGCTTTAATCACCATAAATCGTCAATATTTTAACATATCG
>JAJLJK010000086.1:0-22524 GCA_033844885.1 Bacteroidota bacterium
CCATCTACCCTTGGTGGAGTACCTGTCTTCATTCGGCCAGACTCAAAACCAAGTTTAAGTAGATCCTCCGTGATCCCAGTAGCAGCCCTTTCACCAGCACGACCTCCACCAAAATTCTTATCTCCAATATGGATCAGTCCATTTAGAAAGGTTCCGTTGGTTAGAACAACTGATCTTGCATGAAACTCTAGTCCCATCCCTGTCCGAACGCCAACGATCCGGTCATTCTTAACGATTAGACCATTAACCATGTCTTGAAAGAAATCAAGGCCGTTGGTCCTTTCAAGCGCCAGGCGCCATTCCTCAGCAAAACGCCAACGATCGCTTTGTGCACGAGGACTCCACATGGCAGGACCCTTGCTACGATTGAGCATCCGAAATTGGATCATGGTCTTATCCGTGATGATCCCACTCATTCCTCCCAAAGCATCGATCTCGCGAACGATCTGACCTTTAGCAACCCCGCCCATGGCAGGATTACAACTCATTTGAGCGATCGTTTGCAGATTCATCGTGACCAAAAGTGTCCTGGAACCCAATTTAGCAGCTGCATGGGCTGCTTCGGCTCCGGCATGTCCGCCTCCGACCACAATCACATCATATTCCATTCCCGTCATCATCGTTCCACGTGAAACTTTATAAAGCCCGCAAAATTAAGGCTTTATCTTCTTCCTTGCGCATAATTGCCAACTCATTAGGGTCCTTGTCGCCAAATCCACAAAGATGAAGAACTCCATGCGCCACCACCCGTGCCATCTCTTCAGAATAACCCACTTTGTGTGCCTGGGCATTCTCCTTGACCCGATCAAAAGAGATCCACAATTCCCCTTTGATCCTTGGGTAGCGGCTATATTCAAACGTTATTATGTCCGTGTAGTAGTCGTGATCCAAATGCTGACGATTGATTGAAAGCAAGGAGTCATCATCCACCAAATTAATATTCAGGGATCCCAACTTAAGACCATGTGATAAAACAATGCTTTCGATCCACTCTTGAGTGATCTGACTGCATGAAAGCTCATCTTGATCCCAAGGACCATGAAATAGAACCTTGGCCATCAGAAGCGGATCTTACGTTGGTAATAAGGATTCAATTCCAAATACTTTAAGCGAAGCTTCTCATCCCTACCTATTGGCTGAACACCTCTTTGAGATCCTGATTGATCCTCCATGATCCGTTCACCGGAACGAGATTCTCGATCCTCCTTCATTTCCTGTTCACGATCAGCGCGCTCCGATTCAAGCATACGAGTTTCAATCTCCTTTACACGGTTCAATAATTCCTGATCGATCTCTCCCTGAGCGATCTTCTTTTCAATCTCATCCAAAAGCTCACTTACAGATGAACCATTCTCCTTGGACCCCTTCTCTTCACTCAAAGCTTGACGAAGGGCTTCCTGGGCTTTCATCATTTCAAAGATCTCCTCACCTCCTTGGGAGGAAGACCCCCCTTGTTTACCAGGTTTAGGAGCATTTCCCTTACCGTCTAAAAACTTTTGGATCTTACCCTGAAGCTGCTTTTGAAGTTGTTTGGCTCGGTCATTGGATTGTGACCCGGGTTTTCCACTACCTGGCTTTTGACAATTCTGATTTCCCTTCATCTTACTGGCCATCTGTTGTTGCATTTCATCCATGGCACTGGAAAGCATAAGGGCCAAATCATTTGCACTAGTCAGGGACAGCCGTTGAGAATTTTGGGCCAAATTGACTTCACCTTCCGTAAGATGATCAATTGATCTTTGGATCTCTAACCGGATCACAGCCGTTTCTCGAGTGATCTTTGGCTCAATGATCGGGGTCCGATTCGCCAAGGCCTGAAGACTATCCTGAAGCAATTCAAACGCCTCTTCCAAACGCTTCTGCTCCCGTATCAATTGGCCATACTGAACAGAACCAACCTCTGAAACCGCAATTTGATCGATCAAAGCTTCTTGTTCAAAGGACAATGTGACAAGATTATCCAATAGCTGAGTAATATCCTCCAAATTCTTCTTCTGCATTTCCGCACTCATCAAACTCAACGCCTGTTCCATCTTGGACTGCATCTCTTTCATCTTTTCAGAGGAACTTTTTTGATCTTCGGAAGCCGGTTGCTGTTGACCCTTGTTAAGCTCATCCTTTGCGTCGTTCAATTCCTCCGAGATCTCTTGTTCCTTTTCTTGATCCCGAACGTCCTCCAAAGAAAATTCTTCCGCCTTTTGCTCAAGATTCTCCTGATCCTTCTGCCATTCTTCAAACCTTTTGTTCAGGTCTTCCTGCTTAGATCCTTCATCATCTATCTCTTCACGACTCATTTGGTCAAGATCACGGGACATTTCCTCCAGTTCCTGAATCTGGTCACGAAGTGCCTTTTCCAATTCCAATTGCTTCAAAAGATTCTCCAATTGCTCCAGCTGATCCATCATGGTTTGATTCTCCATGCGCATTTGATCAACCAATTCAGAAGCTTGTTCCTTATTCATCTCCTTCATCAACTCCTGAATCCTATTCATCAATTCCTGAGAACGAGAATCCTCCATCTTCTTGGCAAGATCCTTTACCTTTTCTTGCTTTTCCAATAGTTCAGGATCCATGCTTTTATTGGCTCGGTCATACTCCTGTTTCTTTTCCAGTTCCTTTTGGATCTCCTGTAACCGTTCCATCAACTGCTTCTGATCGCGAACAGTCTCCTCCAACTTCCTTCGCTCTTCATAAGATTCCCTTTGCTTGCCCTTTTCTTCACGGAGTTCTTGGAGTTGATCATTCTGTTGATCCATCTGTTTGGACAACTGTTGGATCTGATCACTGATCTTTTGACCTATCTGATTCGACCTCTCCTTAACCTTTTCAGGATTCAAAGGATCCAATTGGAATACCTGACTTTGACTGGATTTACTACCGTGATACCCATCATTATCCTGAACGATGAAAACAACTTCTATAGATCTGTCATTCAATCCACTTACATCAATCTGAGAATAAAAAGAGCGAGGGGAAGAGCCTCCCTGATCCACCTCAAGAAGACTGTCCTTCCCATCTATGGAAAGAGTCCCATAAAGCCGACGAATGCCATAATCGTCATTGGCCATTCCCTTAAAGTAATAGACCCCTTCACGCAATGAGTCCTTGATCATTTCAGCTTCAATTCGAGGATATTGATCGGGAATGGAATGACCCTGAAAATGAAAGAGAACCTCCCTTATATGCTCATTGGCGATCCTGGCCTCATAATTAAAGGAGGAACTTCCGATGGCTTGAAACTTAGCCGACTCACCATCGGCAAGCGAGGCAGACAGAGTATCCCAAGGTAGGAGAAGTTCCAGAGAACTCGCGTTGCGGCTTTCCAGTGTCCAGTTCAATTTAGAACCCACCGGAAAATCAAAATCACCCGGATCTCTATAGACCTTTACTGGCAAACCTGTGTAGGAGGGAGGGGAAACGGAAAGTTGATATCCTGTTAATTCACCCTTAGAAAAGATGTCCAGATGATATGGTCCATTCGCAAACCCGTTGGTCAGGATCACAAAATCAACATCTCGGGTCACCGATTTGAACAAGTATGAATACGCCTTTCCATCCTTCCTTACTGGAATCTCCATCCCCTCGATAGAAAGAGCCACCCTTTCAGGACGATAAGGTCCCAAGATCTCAAACTTGACCAGGATATCCTGCCCAGAAATTCCCTCGAGCTCATTGTTGAGTATCTGGATGGAAAAGGGGTTAGGAGGATGAAACTCCTCTGAAAAACGGACTATGCGATCGGTTCCTGATGTAAGGATCACCTGCTTCCCGGTAATCCATAGAATGGCAAGAACCAAAATCACAGGCAAAGCCCAAAAGAGCAAATGATAATGCTTCTTGAAATCGATTCCCTTTCTAAAATCAAAGGGTTTTAGAGCATTGGTGCGTTGTTGAATACTCGCCAAAAGCAGGGGGTCATTGGATCCTTGCCCGGAGAGTTGGAGCGTGTTCAACAATCGATCCTCGATCATTGGAAAGAATTCACCGATCAATCGGGCCGCCTCTTCATCGGACATCACCGAATCCTTTCTCACTAGCTGATAACCCGGAATGAGAAGATAACTGACCAGTACCCAGAGCTCCACCAAGACCAAGGAGAAAAAAAGAACGGCCCGGAATCCTGTGGGGAGAAAGAAAAAATACTCAAGAACACTGACAATGATCCAAAATCCTAAACCAAAAACCACAAATAGCAGAGCCCCACGATAAAACCGATGGAGAAAGTACTTCCGCTTAAAGGCTGACAACTTTGTCTTTAAAGGATTCTGCACTCCTAAGTCTTTGATTATTTTTACGGTTCATGTACGCTTATTCACGATGAACCCACAAACAAAAGTAACAATCCGAAAGGGCTTATTGATCGCCATCGTGGGAGTCACTGTTCTCAATTCGTGTGAGCCTTCTGCCGATCCCTCTACGCAAGAGGAATCTTCCATCTCGGATACCATACAATATAGCTATCATGAAACGGCAAAGTACGTTGGGGATTGTGAATCTTTGGTGGGTGCCTGCGCTGGATTCTCTTACAAGGAGCTTCACTTGCTGGGAGGGTTGGATCCTATGATCGCAGATAAGATGGAGATCACTCTCGACAGTATTCTATTTGGATCGATCTCTGAAGGAAGTAAGACGAAAGAATCTTACCTGGATGAATATCTTTCTGATTATCAATATGTTCTTGATGAATTCCCGGATTACTCCACTCCCTGGGAAGTCGATCTGTCTGAAACGGTGAACTACAACCGTTCAGGGATCCTGGGCGTGACCCTTGTCAGTTATCTTTTTACCGGAGGCGCTCATTCCAATAACACTGTACAATACGTGACCTTTGATCTACGGTCCGGTAATTTGATCCACACGGACGAACTCTTTCAACCGACTGATCGCATGAGGGTCGCTGACCTTGCCGCCACGATCCTTAAGGACTCCGTTCTGTCAAGAGATTCGACGGATTGGGAGATCATATCCTCCCAGTGGGGAAATGAAGGCTTTTCCGTTCCCGATGATTTTCGTCTGAATAAAGATGGTATCTTCTTGCTTTTCAATCGAAATGAGATCACTTCTGGTGCGGAGGAAGAATATTTGATACTTCTTCCCTGGCAAGAGATCAATGGTTGGATTGCTGAACCTTATAAAAATCTCTCATTGTGATCCGATCATTGATCATAAGTGTCTTCCTTCTTATTCCTGCACATCTTTGGTCGCAGACTTTTGAGGAGGCTCATGGTACCATCGAGACCCTAATGGATGCGAAGGACTATGATAATGCGCGGTCCCTTTCCAGGAAATATGGAGGCTCGAACGATCTAGATATTCAGGCTTGGGGAAAGATGAATATGATGCGCTTGATGATCAAGCAGCGTCGCGATCTGGATAGCATTCCTTTGATCTTTGAACCCATATGGGTCAGTATTGAGGATCGTGAAGATTCGATCTTTATTTACCTCAAGGCTCGTCTTGCCGAGGTCAGAGGCCATTATCACTATCTGAAGGGGGATATCCCAATGGCCATAAATTGGTTGAAACATTCCAATACCTTTTATTCTCGTTCCGGTCATCATTCTCGTCAGGCCTATAACCTGAATATGATGGGAACCATCATGCAGCTTACCGGCAAGGATGATGCTGCTCTTGAGTATTATCTGGATGCACAAAAGATCCACCAACTGTATCCTACGGATAGCAGTGATTACATCAACCTGATGATCGATCTGGCGGCTGCGTATCAGGGGTTAGGTAGGGACCAAAAGAGCATTACTATCAATAGGGGGATCCTTGCCTGGCCAAAGAAATACCTGACTCCAACGATCAAGGCCCATGCCTACAACAATATGGGAATGGGGTTCCTGAAAATGGAAAAGATCCCGGATGCTGAGAATTACTTTCTCTCTGCTCTTCAGGTTTATGACAGTATTCCTGAAAGGGATCGTGAAAAAGCGGTGGTCCTGAACAACCTTGCCACATTGTATCAGTACAATCTGAAAAATCCCGCACTGGCGGAACGGTTCTACAAATACAGTATCCAACTGAAATCCGCTGCGAACGATCCCTATGGCATGGCCAAGACATATGCGAATCTGGCATCGCTCAAACTAGAGCGAAATCAACCAGACTCCGCGATCTATTATGGTCAACGATCGTTGGAAATGTCGAAGAATGTGAAGGATCTTTCCAACTTGGAGAGCACATATGAGGTCCTTGGTAAGGCTTACCTACAAAAGAAGAATTATAAAAAAGCGCTGGAGTACCTCCTATTGGAAAAAGAGATCCAGGATAGCCTTTATCAGAATGCCATCAGCCATCGAGTTTCGGTTCTTGAACAGCAATATGAAAGGGATCGCCAGGAGGCAGAGATCACCTTATTGAAGAAGGAGAATGAGATCAAAGACCTTCGCTTAACTCAATCCAAAAAACTGGGATGGGTTTTCGGCGCCCTTGCCTTGTTGAGTTTCATTTCATTGGGATTGGTGGTCTTTACCTTCAGGAACAGGCAACGTACAAGAAGTATCATACACGAGAAGGACCTTCAATTAGCTTCGGTGACGAATCTGGTCAAGGGACAGGAAGAGGAACGAAATCGACTGGCCCGTGAACTTCACGATAGCTTGGGAAATATTCTGGCACTTCTTCAAAATAAGATCATTCAGAAAACCGATAGTGACAAGGAATTAACAGCCATGGTTCAGGAGGCGGCCGCTGAACTTCACGCCATCACCCATGACCTCATGCCGGGTGTTCTACTGAAATTCGGGTTGAAAGACGCTCTCGAGGACCTTGTGCGAAGGTGGCAGCAGGATCCGAATCTTACCATAGATCTCAATATTGGGAAGATCCAGCTTTCGCCGGATGACCCACGAGCATTGATCCTCTACAGGGTCATGCAGGAACTCTTGAAAAATGCCATCGAAAAAGGTAAGGCCACTTACATTCTGATCGAGCTGTTCGAAAGCAATGAATGGATCACATTGAACTTTGAGGACAATGGTATCGGATTCGATCCCAAGAATCCCGGAAAAGGGCTTGGACTCAAAAACATTGAGAACCGGGTGGCTTTCATGGGAGGGAAATTAATGATGGATTCGGGCAATTTCGGTAGTTCATTTAAGATCCTCATTCCAAAGAAATAAGGTATGCGCAGGCTTATCATCGTTGATGATCATCCACTGATCGCCAGTACCCTTCAGGATGTTTTAAAGAACATCGAAGGGGTTTGGTCAGTAAAGCATACCCAAAGTGGTGAGGAAGCCCTGAACTATCTGCTACAACATCATTGTGAGTTGATGGTGCTTGATATATCCCTTCCGGATATGGATGGTTTCGAGATCTTCGAAAAGGTAAAAGAATCCTTTCCGGATATCAAGATCATCATATACACCATGCACCGATTTCCGAGATACCTGGAATTCTTCTTTAAGCATGGGGCTGATGGGTACCTGCTAAAAAGTGGCGAATTAGGCGGGATCACCGTTGCCGTTGAAAAAGTTTTGAATGGTCATCGATTCTTTCCAAAAGAAATATTTGAACAACATTCGTTGGATGCAGGCCAGTTGATCCTTGAAAACAATCAAATTCAATTCACTGAAAGAGAGCGAGATATCCTTCGCCTACTTTTAGAAAACCATGACAATCAGGATATCGCCCGGATCCTAAAGATCAATAATGAAGATATCCTTCGAGCCAGAAAACACATGATCTACAAGACCGGAGTACCCAATACTCAGGAATTACTGGCGTTGGTAAAACGCATGAACCTCATTTCTTGATCTCAATGATTCTATTTACCCGATACATCCTTTTAGGGATGACCGCTCTTTTTATCTCGTCCTGCGGGTCAAAACAATACTTGATACAGGAAAAGATCAAAGAGAATGTGTATTTCGATGAACCCGTCCATTTCGCAGAGATCCAAAAGAAGAAAAAATGGAATGGGGATAAACTCGCATTCCTTTTTCCCCATCAGATCCTTCCGAACCTTGATTCAGTGGCTCATCAATTTGCCCCTTTGGTCGAAGACGGTTATAGGATTGTGGTTCTTACACCCCCCGGAAATGACATTTTAAGGATCCGGGGAGTAATGTCCTTTGACAGTCAGGTGCATCCCATTTCCGAATTCATATTCCAATATATTTCCAAGCTTGAAGAAAAGTATGAGGAAACAGAGATCACCTTTATAGGAGAAGGTCTGGGAAACCTCCCTGCATTAAGGATCGGCACCAATCTCGACGTTCAGAAATGGATCCTTGTCAATCCACTTTATGGTACACTCGAGAGCAATCTTCAAATGATGGGAGTTGAAGAAGGTCCACAGAGAGATTCACTTATGAGTTTTCTTGGCCTCAATAATAGCCGGCAATGGCAGAACCTGGTTTCCTTCATTTCAGAAAGAAAGGATCCCGACCTTCTGATCGATGGATATCCCCTCAAATATCTTCACGAGATCAAGGATATTTCAATGGATCAATTACTCTTTAGGATAGATGACCCTGTTCTGATCTCCAGTGATCCAAATTTCCCTTGGTCAAGTACTTTTTTCAGGAGGGAGTTGAAAAAAAAAGTTGACAAAAGATCCAACTTCATTTGGGTCAACTACACCGGAATAAAAGCCGATGACCAGGTAAATCTTATGGCAGAGATGAAAGCCTTTCTATGAACAGCTGATCTTATTCACTCTGCGCTCATGGCGTCCTCCTTCGAAAGAAGAATTCAGGAAGCTATCCACACATTCCAAAGCAGTATTCACGTCGATGAATCTTGCAGGCAATGCGAGAACATTGGCATTGTTGTGCTGCCTGGCAAGCGCCGCTAATTCAGGTTGCCAGCAAAGTGCTGAACGAATGCCCTGATGTTTATTGACCGCCATATTGATCCCATTCCCTGATCCACATATGACAATTCCAAGATCAGCATCACCCGATTCGACCATCTCGGCAACAGGATGAGCAAAGTCCGGATAATCCACACTTTCCAAGGAATAGGCTCCAAAATCCTTAGCCTCGATCCCCCGTTCCTTCAAAAAATCCAACACCTTTGATTTCAATTCAAATCCTGCGTGATCCGCACCTATTGCAATTTTCATGATGAGCTTGTTTCTGTTGCAAAGGTCGGTGTTTCAGTGGAAAAGTCCATCATTCACCACAGAAGCTTGTCCTTGTTGAACATTCAATGATAACTTGTTGAAAACCGTGAATAAGTGATGAAAAATTAGAATTGCTTCTATGGATTATTTTTCCTGATGGTCGTTTGATCCCTGGTTTCCAAAAAATATGCTCCTCAATTTTGGACAACTTATCAGACCATCGGAGGTCTTCCATTAACAGCCCACAACCAAAAAGAAATCCAAAATCCAAAGTGAATTCACATAACCGACATTTGTCAATAACCGAAAGACCATCCTTAAAATTCAATCGTTTACGGAAACGAAGCTGTTGAAAAGCTGTTGAGTATTTTTGAAAACGAACATTCACAAGCATTGCCTCAAAAAGTTTTACCAACTTTCAACAGGCATATATTACCATCATAAGAGATTTTGAAAAGAAAGAGATTAATGTATTGTTTGTTGAAAAGGATCCTTCCTCTGTTGATCATTATTCCTTTTTGGTCAATCGGACAAGTGAAGGATTCATCGGAGATCGTGACCTATTATTACGAGAATGGTCAAAAGAGTAGTGAGGGTCCACTCCGCAATGGCAAGCCAGACGGGTATTGGAAAAGTTATTATCGAAATGGGGTACTTAAGACCGAAGGTAACCGCAAGGACCATCTTTTGGACGGGCCATGGAAATTCTATAACGATCAAGGCGACCTTACAGTGGTCATCCGCTATAAAGCAGATATGAAGCAAGGGGTCCGTGAGACCTATGCAGATGGAATTTTGATACGCGAAGAACCCTACGAGAATGATAAGAAGGATGGATTGGCCCGTTATTACTATGATACGGGTGAGTTACAAAAGATCATTCCATTCCAGGAGGGAAAAGAGGCAGGACAAGGGTATGAATTCGACAGGAACGGTAAGATCATCACTTTGATGACATTTAAATCTGGTGTTCTTGTCAAACAGCAGAATATCAATCGATTGGATAGGCAGAATCAGAAGCAGGGGTTGTGGATGGATTTTTATGAAGGCACTTACACCCTGCGTTATGAAGGTACCTATCTCAATGACCTGAAGCATGGATATTGGAAATATTACCTCCGAAACGGAAACCTGCAAAGGATCGAAAAATGGGTGAATGGGGTTCTTCAGGAGGATGCTAAGGAAACCGAAAAGATCGATGTTCGCCGCACCATCGATCCCAATACCGGGAAACTTCAATCGATCGGGGCTTATCGGAATGGAAAGAAAGAAGGTGTCCATCGTCAATATGATGAAGCGGGTAATGTGATATCCAGTGGACTTTACGAAGATGATATATTGCTTGCCGAGGGTATTCTTGACGAACAAGGGAGAAAACAAGGGATGTGGAAGTTCTATTATCCGGATGGATCCCTGAAAGCTCAGGGTGAATATGAGGATAACCTGAAGGTGGGAACATGGAAGTATTTCTTTACCGATGGAAAGATCGAACAGACGGGTCGGTATGCAAGGGGACTTCCGACCGGTGTTTGGACCTGGTATTATCCCAACCAACAAATTCGGCTGGAGGAAGAATATATCAATGGACTTGAGGACGGAATGAGCACTGAGTATAGTGATTCCGGAACCGTGATAGCAAAGGGAGAATACATCGATGGTTATAGAGAAGGGGAATGGGAATTCTCGATCAATGACCTTCGAGTGGTAGGTAATTATTTTGAAGGTGAACGCCAGGGAACCTGGAAGAACTATTATGCCGATACCGAAAAACTTCAGTTCGAAGGAAACTACGAATCCGGCCAGGAAAATGGATATCACGTTTACTATTGGAAGAATGGGAATCCAAGGATGAGAGGACGTTATGTCATGGGTGAAAAAGAAGGGATTTGGGAATACCTATCTCCTTCGGGGCAGATCGAACTGTCCATAGAATACGAGAATGGAAAAGAGATCAAATACAACGGCGAACGGATCACCTATGGAAAGCGAATCGATCGGGAATTGGAAGAGGAAGAGCGCTAGGGTCGTTTACGACAATCCCTGGATCCGCGTCCGAGAGGACGAGGTGATCAATCCGAATGGAGGTCAGGGTATCTATGGGGTGGTTCAATTCAAGAATCTTGCGATCGGGATCATTCCTGTCGATGAACATTCACATACATGGATCGTAGGTCAACATCGATATCCGCAGAACAAATACTCATGGGAAATTCCCGAAGGTGGGGGTCCCCTTGGGGTTGATCCCATACGATCCGCAGAAAGAGAATTGGCTGAAGAGGTTGGCCTTTCGGCGGATGAATATCAACTGATCCTGGAAATGGACCTCAGCAATTCGGTGAGTGACGAGGTAGCATATATTTTTATTGCCAGAGGATTGAGTGAAGTGGAGCGAATGCCCGATGAAACAGAGGATCTGGAGGTACGCAGGATCCATCTCAACGATGTATTCGATATGGTCGATCGCGGAGAGATCACGGATGCAATGTCTGTGGCCGGACTTCTGAAACTTCGATGGATGAGGGATCAGGGGGTACTTTGATCCGCCCTTTTCACTATGCATATTCTGGCCTTTGGGAAAGAATGACCCGACTTTTCCTCGATCTTATCCAAAAGGGCCTCCATTCGCTTCAGGTGCTTCGCATACTCCTTACCTCCGGACTGGAAGGGTTGATGGCCTAATCCTCTTGATAATCGTTCAAGGTCGTTGATCCTTACCGTTTCCTGTTCAGAGAAAAAACTGGAGACCACATTTTCCCAGATATACTGAATGGCCTCATCATTGGGATGAATGAGGTCGCTCTTGTAGAAACGGTATTCGCGCAGGTCGTCCATCATCAGCTCATAGGCCGGGAAGTAATGAACATTTTTTTCTGAGGCCAATTGATGACAAACCTCGATCAATCTTGATTTTGATCGTTGATTATCGATGCTTCCCTGGCGCAAATGGCGCACCGGACTTACCGTAAGAATAATGGGAACTTTAGGCATCAATCCCCTGAAAAGGGAAATGGAATTCTTCAAGGCCGAAACCATTTCGTCGATCTCCGCCATTTGATGCTTGAACTCCTTGGCGGGTACCTTGTGACAATTATTGACCAATCTATTGCCCTCTTTCAATCGCCAATAGAAGGATGTACCCAAAGTGATGAAAATGGCCTGAAATTGGGTCAGATAATGTCGTGACCGCTCTAGTTCGCCAGAAATATTCTCCAACACCTGTGAGGGATCATGGTGGGAGAAACGAGAATGATGATCAAAACTGAACCACACACCATTCTCCACGCGCAGGTCACTCTTCGAATACTGAACCCCTGCTATCCATTTCTCCACTAGGTGATCAAGGACCAGAGGATTGAAAATGATCCCAAAGGGATTGCGCACATTCGGAAGAAATCGTGCATTGAATCGGTCACTGATATTCTCTGCAAAACAAGACCCAAGGAAAAGGACAGGATCCTTAAGATTCAACTTGAAAGGAAAGTCCGGAAGGCGAGTTTCGGTATGCCAACGCATCTGGGTAAAAATTTGTCAAAAGATATGGATTTGTCCTATCAGGGGGCCTGATCTTCCCGATAGTTGACCATGTTCCTCAACATTCCCCTGAAGATGAACAGATGGAATGGCCACATCAGATACCAATACAATCGTCCACCGATCCCATTGGGTCTGAAGGTGGCTGTTTGCCGCACGACGTTTTCTCCATGGTCGGTCTCTTCAACTGTGATCTCCAACCAGGCTTCTCCCGGAAGTTTCATCTCTGCATATAGAAGCAACCTTCCTCTTGCACGGTTGGCCACGATCACTCTCCAAAAGTCCAATGCATCTCCCGGATGGAGATCCACATCAGAGGTCCTTCCCCTGCGGAGACCAACACCACCGACCATTTTGTCCAAAAGTCCGCGAATATTCCAAAGGAATGATGCGTAGTACCATCCTCTATGACCACCTATGGAAAAGATATTGGAGATCACCCGATTCCGGTCGGAGGAGGGAATTTTCCTCTCTTGTTGATCCTTGAATATCCCAAATGAAGGAACTTCAATCAATGATTCTACATCCAAAGAACCCTTGAAGTTATAAGCATCCTTCCAACTACTGATGATCGTATTCTGTTCTATCCGCCGAAAGGCAAGCTCCACCGCCTCACTGTAGGTAATGGGTTGTATCCCTGTGATGTCAAAGATGTTGTTCTTTCGGGCCACGACATCCACCTTCATACTATTCACAAGATTCACAGCCAGATTATAACTCGTTGAGGTGACGAAGTAGAGCCAGTAGGAAGACAGTTTAGGGGTCATTACCGGAAGCGTCCAGATCCATCGACGCAAGTGGCGAACTTTGGCAAATTCAAGGAGCATTTCCTTGTAGGTCAGAATGTCGGGTCCTCCTATGTCATAGATGTGATTCTCTGTCTCAGGATGGTGGATCACGGTGCTTAGGAGATCCAGTACATTTCGGATAGCGATGGGTTGACATTTGGTGTTCAACCAATGAGGAGTGACCATGAAAGGAAGTTTTTCCACCAGATCGCGAATGATCTCGAAACTGGCGCTTCCGGAACCCACAATGATGGCCGCCCGAAGGACCGTATATTTTGAAAGTCCTGACGTGAGGATCCTTTCTACCGCCAATCGAGATTTAAGATGTTCACTCAGTTCCTCACTATTGACAATGCCTGTCAGGTATATGATCCTTTTCACGGCAGCACGATCACTCAGGTCTATGAAGTTTTGTGCGGCTTTCTCCTCAAGACTTTGAAAACCATGACGGGTGGCTGTCATGCTATGGATGAGGTAGTAGGCGATATCGATCCCCTCCGGAAAATGGGTCTCGGGATCCACTTCGAGAAAGTCGATCTCAAGGATCTCGATCCGGTCCATTAGGGAAGGAGGAACCACCAATCTTGAGGCATCCCGGACGACGCAATATACCTGATGACCCTGTTCCACCAGGATCGGCAATAGGCGTTTGCCTATATACCCATTGGCACCTGTAAGTAGGATCCTCATGGAAAAGGGTTTTTGATAGAACCGATTTATGAACCTGAGGTTCAAAAAAAAAGCGGCCTTTGGGCCGCTCTTAAAATGGGAATCGACGATCAACAATACTCGTCGAACGCCATTTTGAGATTCTCAGCGATCATGTCCGGGGTACGCCCCTCGATGTGGTGGCGTTCGACCATATGGACCAATTGACCATCCTTGAATAGAGCAATACTTGGTGAAGACGGAGGGAACGGAGCCATCATTTCACGCGCTTTTTTTACAGCATCTACATCGTTGCCTGCAAATGCGGTGACCAGATTATCCGGACGCTTTGAATGTTCAACGGCCATGCGAACGCCGGGACGGGCACTGCCGGCGGCACATCCGCAAACACTATTGATGACCACGAGGGTCGTTCCGGGCTTGTTGATATATTCCTCCACGGTCTCCGGCTCACGGGTCTCAACGAAACCGGCTTTGGTGAGCTCTTCCCGCATGGGTGCTACTAGATCTTCAGGATACATAGTTCAAAATTTTCACAAAGTTACAAAGCAATTGAACAAGGAACACCCTTTGGTGGTTCGAAGGAAATTTCAGCAAAAAATTTGAGTGAAACAGATTTTTTATAATTTTGACCGACCGTTCAGTCAAAAAAAGAACCTATATGTGTCCGAGAACACCCGAACAGTTTGAGGAGATCCGTGAAAGGACGCGCAAAGGCATCCTTGGTGCGGCATTGGAAGAGTTCTCAAGATCCGGATACCATGCGGCGAGTATGGCCATGATCGCCAAACGGGCAGGCACCTCCAAAGGCTCCATATATTCTTATTTCGAAAGCAAGGAAGAGCTTCTCCAAGCCGTCTTCAATGACCTTATTGAATTGGGAGATGAGATCATTCCAGACATGCCGGAAATGGATCCAAAGGATTTCCTGAGAATGATGATACTGGGCGCGGTGGATTTTCTGATTCGGAAACCAGAGCTTGCAAAAATGCTCGCCCAACTATCTCTTCAAAAAGATGTGATCCTGGCCTTGGAAAATAAGATCGACAAGGTTGTGGAGGAGAAGATCAATTACATGATACCCGTGTTAGAGAGGCTGGGATATGAAGATCCCAAAGCCGAAGCCTGGTGGATCGGTGCCATTTTGGACGGAATGACCTTTGGATATCTCACACGAGGAGAGCGCTATCCCATGGAGTCGATGAAGCAAAAACTCTTGAAAACCTATAATCTATGAAGCGGATACTTTGGATACTGGGATTCATGGCCCTGGGCTATGCCTTTGTTCCCTCGCAACCCGATGCCACAGAGATCGTCAGAAGATCAGAAGAGAAACTCAGGGGAGAATCCAGCAAGGCCACGATCCAAATTAAGATCGTTCGGCCCTCCTGGTCCAGAACCCTGGAAGCCAAAACCTGGAGCAAGGGTACGGACTACTCCATGATCCTGATCACTGCTCCGGCAAGGGATCAGGGAACCGTTTTTCTGAAGCGCGACAAGGAAATATGGAACTGGGTACCGAACATTGAGCGTACCGTGAAGCTTCCGCCGAGCATGATGATGCAGAGCTGGATGGGCTCGGATTTCAACAATGATGACCTTATTCAGGAAAGCTCCCTGGTCAAGGATTACACTCATAAACTTCTAGGTGAAAAGAATATCCGTGGATTGGACTGCTGGGTCATCGAGTTCGATCCGAAAGAAGGAGCGCCGGTTGTCTGGGACCGCATTGTTGCCCATATATCCAAGGACGAATACCTGCAGTTGAAAAGTGAATTCTATGATGAGGAAGGTGACCTGATCAATGTTCTTGAGGGATTTGATGTCAAGGAAATGGATGGTCGAAAGTTGCCAAGTCGATTGCGGATGACCCCAGTGGACAAAGAAGGTCAGTATACCGAAATGAAATATGGCAATCTGGAGTTTGGGATCGATGTGAGTGAGTCGTTCTTTACCACTCAAAATATGAAACGAGTACGCTAGGCCATGAAGATGATCCTAATCCTGGCTTGGCGAAATCTTTGGAGGAACAAGCGCCGAAGCCTGATCACCATCAGTTCTGTGTTCTTTGCGGTCTTCTTTGCCGTTTTGATGAGAGCCTTTCAATTGGGGTCCTATCAAAACATGGTTGATAATATCGTGGGCTCCTACACAGGTTATGTACAGATCCACCACAAGGGATTCTGGGAGGAGCAAACCCTGGAAAACTCTATGGAATACACGGATGACCTCAAGAACGAGGTCCTTTCCATCGATGGGGTGACGGGCATCAGTCCACGATTGGAGAGCTTTGCCCTGATCAGTTCCGGAGAGCAGACCAAGGGAACGGCCATCATTGGTATAGACCCCGAAAAGGAGTTGGAAAGAATGGATCTGAAGGGTCGTCTGACCTCAGGCGTCATCTTTAGCAAGGATGATCCAGGCTTGATGATCGGTGAAGGACTCGCCGAATATTTCAAAGTAGAGGTTGGGGATTCATTGGTCCTTCTCGGACAGGGGTACCACGGGATCAGTGCCAACGGGCTTTACCCTATCGCAGGGATCTTGAAATTCGCCAATCCAGAGCTGAATAAATCCATTGTTTTCATGCCCCTTTCAGAGGCCCAATATCTTTATGGAGCCATGGGGCGGCTGACCTCTTTGACCCTTCAGATCGATGAGAATACAGATTTCAGGGATGTGGTTCGAAAAGCCAATGCCGAATTGGACACATCCAGGTATGAAGTGATGGGCTGGGAGGAGCTATTGCCCGAATTGAAACAGACGATAGAAGCAGATAGTGCAGGTGGCCAGATCTATCTTTTTGTCCTCTATTTCATTATCTCCTTTGGGCTTTTTGGAACGGTTTTGATGATGACCGCTGAGAGGAGACACGAATTTGGGATCCTGGTCGCCATTGGAATGAAACGAAGAATTTTAGCAGCCATCACAATGGTGGAGGCCTTGATGATGACCATCCTTGGGGCCCTGGCCGGCGGTCTGGCGATCCTTCCCATTCAGATCTACTTCAAGATGAATCCGATCCACCTTCTGGGTGAGGCTGGTAAAGCATTGGAGGAATATGGGTTTGAACCGATCATGCCCACCAGCACCGATCCAACGATCACGTTATCCCATCTTGGGATCGTCGCTTTTGTCGCCCTCCTATGCAGCCTTTATGCCGTGGTGAGTATCTATAAGTTGAATCCCATGAAAGCAATGCGCTCCTGATATGGCAATGATTCCAAAAGTGGCCTGGCGAAACATCTGGCGCCAGCGCGTAAGAAGCTCCATCGTGATCCTGAGTATTGCTCTTGGGATCTGGGCTGGGATCTTTCTGGTTTCTTTCTCCTATGGGATGAACGACCAGCGTACCCAGTCTGCGTTGATGACCTCCATCACCCATTTGCAGATTCACGATCCCGGATTCGAGAAGGATAATCACCCGTCATTCTACATCAAGGATACCGGTGGTATTCGATCGGTGTTGGACACCTCAACCCTTGTCCAAAATTACACCACCCGGATCCTTTTGAACGGAATGGTAAGTTCTCCCGTCTCGGCGAGTGGGGTCAGGATCATGGGGATCGACCCAAGGATGGAAGCAGCAACGACCATCATTGAGGAGGATCTCCGAACAGGAGATTGGTTCACCTCTGAAAAGAAGAATCGTATCCTCATAGGCCGTAAGCTTGCCGAAAAACTCCATTTGGACGTGAAGTCCAAATTGGTTCTGACCTTTCAGGATGATCAGAATAACATTGTGGCCGGGGCCTTCCGGGTCGAAGGGATCTTCAAGACCAGTAATAGTCGATATGATGAATCGACCGTATATGTCCGGAAACAGGATCTGGAATCGATCCTCGGATGGCCACAGGGAAGGATCCATGAATTTGCGATCGTTCTGAAAGACCGGGAACAAGCTGACCCAATGAAACAGGTCCTGAAGGAGGAATTCCCAAAAATGACCATCCGGACGTGGAAGGAGATCTCTCCTGAGTTGGGATATGCCGATGAGGTCATGGCTCAAATGCTGGTGCTATTCATCGGCATTATCATGCTTGCCCTTTCCTTCGGGATCATCAACAATATGTTGATGGCGGTTCTTGAGCGTAAAAAAGAACTGGGAACCCTAATGGCGGTGGGAATGAATCGTAGGAAGGTTTTCAAAATGATCGTCCTGGAAACCATCTTTCTAGGTTTGGCAGGGGCACCGATCGGGATGTTGCTGGGATCCTTGACCGTTCGGATCACGTCCAGAACCGGAATCGATATCGGTTTCCTGGGTCAGGGACTGGAAAGCCTGGGTATCTCAACAGTGGTTTACCCTGAGATCCCATCTTATTTCTATTGGCTGATTGGAAGCATGGTGGTCCTCATGACATTATTGGCCAGTATCTATCCCGCGAGAAAGGCCTTGAAGCTTAACCCGATCGAAGCGATCCGAAGCATATGAGGCCAGCGGGAATAATCATATGGATGTTCCTTTTTCCGGTTGCCATCTATGGACAGCTCGATTATGATACGACCTATATAAGGAGTTACCGCGATAAGTTAGTGGTCACTGCTCTCACGTCGGCTGATGACAGCGAATTGAATGCTTCCAGGAGTTCGGATAATCGATCCCTGGACTTTCAAACAAGTACCCGACAGCAGGTGGGTCTAGGTCTGGATTACAAATGGTTCACCCTCGAAGCAACCATTGGGATCGGAAGCAAGACCGACCCGCTCAGAGGTAACTCAGAGACCTGGGGCTTTGGTTTCGGATTGACCTCCAGAAAGTGGTGGTTTCGAAACTTTTTCCGGGGATATCACGGATATTACCTTGGCAACCCCCAGGACTGGGATACAGCATGGGCAGTCGGAAATCCTTACCCACAGATCTCCGGTCTCAGAACGCGAACCTACTATGCCGAATGGAATTATACCTTCAACTACAAGAAGTACTCCAACATGGCTTCCCTTTGGCAATTAGAGAAGCAATTGAAAAGTGCCGGAACCTGGAACATCGGGATCACCTTTGCAGGGTCCACCATTGACAACACGGATGGTCCACTTATTCCTAACGAATACCAGGGTTATCTGGGTCCCTTGGATAGCATCAACGCCCTGTCGGTCCTTTCTTTGGGGTTGAATTTCGGCTATCTCTACAATTGGAGGATCACCAAGAACTGGTTCCTAAGCGTTGGCCTGGTTCCGGGGTTGGCCTTTCAGGCCGGGATCACCGAGGACCTGGAAGGAGGGCAAAGCAATTATCGAAACCGTCTTTCAGGAACGGTCCATACTAGATTGATCGGTGGCTACAATGGCGACAAATGGTATGGTGGATTACGGGTGTATTCCCACGGCTTTTCTACCGATACAACGGGAGAGTACCCCATCGACCTGAGCTATGTGAACGTCAGGTTTTATTTGGGTTACCGATTTGAGCTGAATCACAATATTGAATTCTTTAAGAAAATAGGATTATGAGTCTGGAAAGAAAGATCGTACTCAAGACCGAAGACCTTGTCAAGACCTTTGGCGAAGGGGACCTAGAGGTCCATGCGGTTGACCACATCTCACTTGAGGTAAGAGAAGGTGAATTCACTGCGATCAAAGGACCCTCGGGCTCCGGCAAGACGACCTTGCTGAACCTCCTTGGAGGGTTGGATGAACCGACCGATGGCCGTGTCATTGTTGATGGAATTGACCTCTCCAAACTATCGAGGAATGAGTTGGTAGACCTCCGACTGAAGAAGATCGGGTTCGTCTTTCAAGCCTATAACCTGATCCCCGTACTCACCGCCCGTGAGAATACGGAATTCATCATGCTTCTTCAGGATCGTCCTAAGGAAGAGCGAACCCAAAGAGCCGAACAATTATTACACGCGGTGGGTCTTGAGGGACACGAGGACAAGCGTCCCGGTAAGCTCAGCGGAGGACAACAACAAAGAGTGGCGGTAGCAAGGGCACTGGCTCCAAAACCGGCCTTCATCCTGGCGGATGAACCCACTGCCAACCTGGATTCCAAGTCTACGGAGAACCTTCTTGATATCATGAAGAAACTGAACGAGGAGGAACATGTGACCTTTGTATTCGCTACTCATGACGATCGGGTGATCCAGCGGGCAAAAAGGGTCATCACCGTGGACGATGGAAAAATCGTAAATGACGAATGGAAAGAGGAACTCGTCGGCTGATCCTTCTTGGGGTCATTTTTGGATGTGTTCTGCAAATGCGAGCACAACCCTGGTTCAATTTGATGTATGAACGGGAGGACTCCACCTATATCATTGATTACCGAAGAGACCTCAACATCCGAGGGATGACGGTGTTCGAGAAGAACGTGATCGCCGTCTTTGACGAATCCGCAGCCGACCGCGCTATCCTCTACCAAAGCAATCCGCCTATTCCCAAATACGGAGTGGGATTCTCCTATCGCTGGGCCAATCTCGATCTCTTTGGTCCACTACCAGGCTTGAGTTATCAGGACCCAAAACGGGGAAATACGGTGAACGGAGGGATAGGGATAGGGATCACGCTACCAAAGATCTGGTTTAGGACCGCCCTTGAGAATTACAAGGGGTATTACCTGGCCCCGGGATCCACCCTTTTCCCAGGAGCCACGAACCCCCGCATTCGGGATGATATTCAAACCAGCACCTACTTTGCTTCTGTTTATTATGGATTCAACGGAAATAAATATTCCCACCGATCCACCATTTGGCATTCTGAAGGGCAGATCCGGTCAGCCGGATCATTGATGATCGGTTTGACATTTACCTTTCAGGCCGTTCGCGCAGACAGCTCTCTTACCGAGCTCGACCCGATCCGAACAGGAAGTTTCCTTCGACAACCCGAAGATATTGACAACACCTCTTTGGGGGCCAGCATCGGGTATGCGTACACTTGGGCCATTAACCCGCATTGGTACCTTACGGGGATGATCGTCCCCGGGCTGAGTTATGTCTGGAAGTCTCAAACCACCGAAACCGGCGAGGTCTTTCATGATGAGAGTATTGGAGGTTTCACGGAGATTCGTATCGTGGCCGGATACCACTCTCCAAGATGGTTCTTTGGGACCGGAGTCACCACATATGGATTGGGCGAGCGCGAGGCTAGCAATAATCGAATGGGGATCAACACCCTCAATTATGCGCGACTTTTTTTGGGCTATCGATTCAGGATCAAGCCTATCAAATTTCTGGAACCCTTTGACCTCAGCAATTGATGAAACGAGTAATTCTGATCCTTTTGACCCTTTCTACGGGGATCCTTCTCGCCCAAAATGAAGCCCTGACCGTACGAGGATATGTCAAGTTCCTTCCTCAATTCAACCGAGTGAACCAGGAATTCCTGCCCCCGGGGTTTGAGAATCTTTTTCCCTCGTCATTTGAAGACTACCAGATCCACAACCGGGTGGATATCCACTGGTATGGCAAGAATGGGTTTCGTGCGGGGATCGGTCTGCGGAACCGACTCTTTTGGGGATACCAGGTGGATAACAACCCGGCGTTCTACAACAACCTCCAGAACGATCCCGGATTTTTGGATGCCTCATTTGCCTGGCAGAACGAAACCAGTATCATTTCTGTCCTATCCGATCGTTTTTGGATCGAATGGGAAAGGGATAAATGGCGGATCCGAGCGGGACGGCAAAGGATCAACTGGGGGGTTTCCACCGTCTGGAACCCAAACGACATCTTCAATCAGTTCAACTATTTTGATTTTGACTACGAGGAACGCCCCGGATCAGATGCGTTACTGGCCCAATACTACACAGGAGATTTTAGCAGCATTCAGTTGGCGGTTGCCCCGGCAGATAGCGTGAAGGATCTCCGTGTCGGCGGACTGTACAAATTCCACAAAGGCACCTACGACCTTCAGATCCTTGGTGGATATGTCGAACGAAACTATGCCATGGGCGGAGCTTTTGCAGGAAACCTGTGGGAGGCGGGGCTCAAGGGGGAGTTCACCTATTTTATTCCCGCATTCGAATCCCTGAATGAAGAGCAGAGTTTGGTGGCTACCCTTGGAATCGATTATTCATTCGCGAACGGGATCTATCTTCAAGGGGGTTACCTCTTTAACCAGGGAGGGAATGATGAGGGAAGTTTACTGGATCTTTTGTCTGTGACGCAGACCACCTTGAGCACCAAGAACATTTTCCCATACAAGAACTCGATCTTTGCTTCAGCGCTGTATCCGGTCACTCCTTTGCTTTCTGCCTCAGCATCCACCATTTTCACACCCAACCTTCAGAATGTCTTTCTCATTCCAAACCTCCAATACAACCTGGCCCAGAACCTCGACATTCTCGCATTGGGACAGCTGTTTCTTGGAGAGAACCCCAACAATGGAGAGGTGGGCCTGTTCTTCAGCGCGATCTACCTCCGATTGAAATATTCATTTTGATTGACCGCGATCGTTTGATGATGCCAATGACCTTTGTCGTGCCAGAGTATCCAGTACATTCCGGACTCGAGATCTTTTAAGGAG
>JAJLJK010000087.1:0-5040 GCA_033844885.1 Bacteroidota bacterium
CCCAAGATCCCCATGGAAGGTGATCTGGAGAATGAGCCAACATCCTACCAAAACTTCGGACCATTCAATTGGGCCATCCCTTTTCAGGCTGATGAATAACAAGGGGTAAGCCAGGAACCAGATCCTTTCCGTTTCCATGAAAAAAAGACCTGAGAAGGACAATAGTACCAACCAGATAAAATAGACCATACCTGATCGGGTCCAACCATTCAAAAGCGATCGTGACCAAAGCAATGGTCCGGATAAGACCATGAAAGACAAAAGGTTCCCTGTTGAACGAACAAAGTAGGGACCCAGGTCATATGTTTCGGGTTGTCCTAGTATGGACCGATTCTGAAGGATGGCCATTTGCAATCCGTCCAGATAATGGTACCCGGTCACCAGGTAGAACAAAGCCCACAATCCGACGAAAGTGATACCCAAAGAAATAGAGGTTCTCAGGACACGGGGTAAAGAACCTGGGGGATCCAAAAAGATGAATAGGATCAGTAAGAACCCAACGGGAAAAGCAAAGAAGCTGAACAAACTCCCCGCCCAAAGGAACATTCCGGCAAAGATCCCCTTTTCGATCGGGGACCTTTCCCGGTCGAGAAAGGTCAGTAGAGATAAGAAGAATAGGATAGCCGGAATTCCTTCCGGACTGATGGCAGGGATCAACAAGAAGCCCGGTATAAGGAGTAGGACCAGGGTTCCATCGGTCCATTTAAGCGAGGTTCTCCGAATAGCAATTAGCGCAATGAGCCAGGTGGAAAGAATGTTGATCAGGTAGGTCCACAGGGTCGAAGGTCCGGTCAACCAGGCGAGGATGAACATTCCTGGAGGATAATGCGAGGAATGCGTATCCAGATCCTTCATTCTGGAAACATATTCTGGAAGGATAAGCGTCCAATCGGACCAGGTGTCCAATGTTTCGGTCAAAGTGAAAAAATGACCTCTTGGTGGCCAGGCCCCATCCGGGATCAGAAGGAGAATCCCGGTTCCGATCAGGATCAGGGACACCAATGGAACCAACCTTCGGGACCAGTGATAGATACTAAGTAAAAGGCAAACCCCCACGATCATCGAAGCGCCTATCCACCAGTTTGCTCCCACTTCGTGGGGTTTGGCATACAACGGACTCCAATGATAGGTATAGACCCCTCGAAAAACATCCCCCGTAAGGGATTGCGTGTTTCTGATATTTTCATAGATCCATGACCATCCAATTGCCAGCGCCACCAAGGATCCACTGACGCTCAGCAACAAAGGCTCGGGGGATCGTTGTTTCCTGAAAAGGATCCAGCCAGCGAATGTTGAGATCAAGGCCAAAGTGAGAGGGAAAGTTGCACTTTGAAATGGATCAGCCATAAAACCCCACCACAAAAGCAGGGTCATCAGAATAAGGAGGATAGAGGAAACGCGGTTATCTTTGTTCACGGTGGGAGAAAAGAGTTCTCCTACAAAAATGCAAAATCCATCATGCCCAAATTCATTTCCAGCTTTCAAAATCCTTTTGTCAAGAATGTCAAAGGCCTTTATCAGAAGGCTCGGGAGCGGAAAAAGGTCGGATTATTTCCGGTTGAAGGGGATCGGGAGGTCGATCGGGCGTTGCGCTCAGGATATCAGTTGGAAACCTGGATATTTCCTGAAATGATGACTGAATCCCTTCGGGGACAATGGGTAAACAGACAGCCGGACGCGGAGGAGATCGTCCTGAAGGATGAGGTCTTCGGTGAACTCGCCTATCGGATGGGCAAAGATCACTTGATCGGATTATTCAGGATCCCAAGTCTTCATTTCGAAGATCTTGAAATGCCAAAGAATCCTTTGGTAATTGTGGCCGAATCGCCCGAGAAGCCAGGGAATCTTGGAGCCATGCTTCGTACCGCGGATGCTGCAGGAGTGGATCTTTTCATAGTGACGGATTCTCAGGTGGATGTATTTCACCCCAACGTGGTGAGAAATAGTTTAGGGGGGATCTTTGATGTGCCTATTCTTTCTCTGACCAATGCGGATGCACTAAACATTCTAAGAGAATTGGACATTCAGATCCTAACGACCCATTTGGAAGCTAGTGTACCTTATGATACCGTGGATCAAACCGGGCCTACGGCGATCGTCGTTGGTTCGGAAGCAGAGGGTGTTACTGATTTCTGGGTGAAGAATGCGGATCAAAGGGTGATCATCCCCATGCAAGGGGTGGTTGATTCGTTGAATCTTTCGGCAAGTGCGGCGATCCTCTTATTTGAGGCAGAGCGTCAGCGTCGGTCCTTTAGAAAAAAGTGATCCAAACTCCATTTTCCAGCTCCTCGAGTGGCCAAAATAAGAAGCATGGCCATGTAGTAGAGGGGGATCTCCATTCCATTGTTTCCCGCGTCGAAACCATTGCCCCAATGAACGGTCACAATGGCCACGATCATGACCACCATCAAAGGAAAAGCGACGATCCGTGTGAAAAGCCCCAAGGCCAGGAGGATCACCCCAAGACTCTCGGTCGCTGTGCTCAGAATGGCATTGACCGTAGGAAAGGGAATCCCAAGCTCCGAGAACCAATCCACGATGTTTTGAAAGTACCGGATCTTGTTCATGGCCGGCTTATAGAATCCGTAAGCCAGCAGGATTCGGATCGCCAACAAAGCCAATGGCTCTGCTCTCTCCAAAGAAGAGGCCCAATTTTGATAGAATCGTTTCATGATCTTATTCTTCGTATCCGAGGAAAAATCCTCTCTCCTTGAGATCCTCAAGCAGAGGAGGAGCGGCGGCCTTGATAGCATCCTGGGTCAACCCTGTTGCTTCCGAAAGCCATTGGATCGCTTTCGCGGGATGGGTACCTTCACCCACAAGCCTTAGTAATTCCACCCAAATAGCCGAAAGATCGACGAACTGGATAGAATATGTTTTGGGCTGTCGGAAAGCAAGACAAAAGAAGGATCCGGGTTCACATTCATCCAGGTTCTCAGGAGGAGTCCGATGAACCGGGTAGGTCAACTGAAGGATCTGTGATTCGGGATTGAGAACCCAGTGATCTGTCCACCAATCACCGAGGGCTTTATGGGGAGGGATCGGTCGATCCTCCATGATGTAAAGTTCCACTTCGGCCCATTCGAACCAAAGAAGATCTTCAAGTGCCGGATGATCCTCCAAAAGAACGGTTGGTTTCTCCTCCCAGGCTGCCAATTCACGTGGCATTCGCATCACCTGGAATTCCTGACAATCGTGTTCATTGAAGAAAGTTCCCACCAAAAGATCCCATTCTTTGGGCGATAGCAACTTTTCGGTCAGCGGGTAGGCAGTTCGCAGGCTATCATCAATGACATTGTAAACCAACCTGCGGTAGGTTCCCAACCTTCCGGATGTCACTCCGGGAAGTTGAGGTTCCTTTCCATCCCGGACATACCGTCCCAGGCGATTCTGTATATCTCGGGTGGTATCAGACAGTGGCATACTTGGATTCCCAGTTGGTTTGGCAGATCCTTTCCATTACTTCAGACTCTCGTTTCAACTCTGAGAGTTCCGGAATATTGAAATCCCTTTCCAGAAGTACAGGTACCGGTTCAAGCATTTTGGTCGTGAAATCGAAAAGATCATATACAGGGTCAATGATCGGCTGACCATGTGTGTCGATGATCAGATCCTCAGAAACCTTCTCGTGTCCAGCCATATGAATGTAGGCAACGCTCTCGAGCGGAAGACTTTTGATAAAATCCCTAGCATCATACCCATGGTTGAAACTATTCACATAAACATTATTGACATCCAGGAGTAGCTTACATCCTGAGGTCTCGACAATGCGATGGATGAATTCAGACTCAGGCATTTCTGCAGCGACCGGTGTGTAATAAGAAACATTTTCCAAGACAAGTGGCCGATCCAAAAGATCCTGAACACGCTGGATCCTTTGTACAATATGCTCAATGGCATCTTCCCTGAAGGGGATAGGGAGCAGGTCGTATAGATGAGCATTTTCCGACTTGCTATAGCTAAGGTGTTCTGAATACAACCGGACTTGGAATTCATCCAAAAAGGCCCTCAGATCCTTGATGAAATCTATATCCAAAGGGTCTGGGCTTCCAATTGAAAGGGACAATCCATGGCAGTATAGAGGGTATTTCTCCACCGCCCGTTCCAGCACTCGTCTCCAATGTCCACCCATTCTCATCCAGTTCTCGGGGGCTACCTCGATGAAAGCCGGTTGAAAATCGGTCTGTTCCAAGAGTCCTTGTGCAAAATCCCTGCGATATCCGATGCCGATATTCCTCATTCTATTGGATAAAAAGGGGGCAGTGGGCCCCCTTTGTTCAAGGGTGCTTATTCAGCACCACATTTACCTTCACCGCATTTGTGTTCCGCGGCTTTTCCTTCTTTTTTGCTTTCGGCCTTTTTGCCTTCTCCGCATTTTCCTTCGCCACATTTACCTTCGCCGCACTTGTGCTCGGCAGCTTTTCCTTCTTTCTTGCTTTCGGCTTTCTTGCCTTCACCACATTTTCCTTCGCCGCACTTGTGCTCACCGGTCTTTTCGGCGCCTTCAGACTTTTCGGTCTTTCCTTCGCCGCATTTCAGTTCCAGGGTCGCATCCATGCTTCGAGCTGATCTCAAAAGTTCAGCGCGAACCTCAGATCCTGAACCCAGGGTCTCGTAGGATAGAATGTTTTCAGCCTGGAGATTACCAAGCCCGAAAATGGAGCCGGTTACGACGGTTCCGAGAATGATCTTCGATTTGTTCTTGAGTTCCATTGGTCTTCAGATTTTGGTTATTAAATGGTTCAATGATTTCTTTCCATATGATCCTGGATCATCTGATGAAGCTCTTCGGCTTTCTTCTTTTCAAGATGTCCATGAGATCCGTTTATCTCAGCAAATTGGTGCAAACCCTGGTTTATGACCTCGTTCTGGGATTCAAACTCCTTGCAGGGAGGGCATAGTGTGGTATGCACTTTCAATAATATACGATCCCAACGACTGATCCGGTTTTCTTCTTTTAAAAGAATTTTTTGAGTGGCCGACAGGCAAGTGAAGAAGAAGTAGTGAAAAACTCGCTGCATGATTCTCTTATTCGTCATT
>JAJLJK010000088.1:0-7120 GCA_033844885.1 Bacteroidota bacterium
CGTAAGGTTCAGGTTGGTGAACATATTGCTCAGGAAGGTCAGGAACTGATTTCCGATGGAATGCCAGAAGAACAGAATGCGGTGTGCATTACCGCCCATGAATCTGGATCCATAGACCACGTCTGCATGTCCATCCAGAACAGGTTTCAGGAGAATATTGTACTCTTCCGGATCATATTCAAGATCGGCATCCTGAATGATCAAAAAATCCCCGGTGGCTTTTTCAATTCCGGTATGCAAGGCCGCTCCCTTTCCTTTGTTCACCTCGTGTTTATAATAGGTGATTGGCAGTTCAGGGTGTTCATCACGGTACTTGAGGATGGATTCTTCGGTATTATCCTTTGAACAGTCATTCACAATGATGACCTCCTTTTTGATCCCACCTACCAATTTCACAGCCCCGACCTTGTCGAGGATACGGTGAATGGTAGGCCCTTCATTATAGGCAGGGATGACGATGGAGAGGGTATCGATCTTAATTTCCATTGGAAGAGGTTTGGTCGCCCTGGAATTGGCCGTCCTTCCAGACGCCCTCCTGAATAATGGTTCCGTCAGAGTTCTTCAGAACTCCGGGTCCATTTTGCAGGTCATTTTGCCAGAGGCCTTCAAATATACGACCGTCGGGAAACTTCAAGGTCCCCTGACCACTTTTTTGTCCGTTCAGCCATTCTCCTTCATAAACCCGTCCATCCGGCCAACGGTAGGTTCCATGACCCTCCCGTACGGCTGTGGTGGCCTCATCCTCCTTGGTAGGTTCAATGACCTTGTATTCGCCATTGTATCCCATGGTATTGTCAAAGGCCAGAAGGTAAGTATCCGGATTTGGAAGGGTGTACAGGTTTCGGAACTTCTCCATGTTGGAGTTGATGGCAGGAGCAAGGTAAAGACCGGTCGAGCTATATCCCAATTGATCCACAACGACATGGGTCACTCCATTCTTCACGAAGAAATCGAAGACCTCTTGCGGGTTATAGCTATAGGGGTATCGAACGCTGGTCCTGCCACTATACAGATAGAGGAGGGTGGGTTTTCGGTTGGCCACGACAGCATCCTCAGGGGCATTCTTGGAGATCCAATCTCCAATGGCGAAGAAATTCGCATACTTTGGGTCCAAATGTTGTTTGGAACTCTCGTGAAGATCCTTGATGTTCTTGATGAAAATGAAGCCAAAGAGCAGGAGCAACATCGGATTGAAGGTCGCCTTGATCCCAGCTCGATCCAATCCTTCCTGCGCGATCTGTTGAAGGGCATACACGAAAAAGAAAAGAAGAAAGGGAATGAGAGGTAATATGAAGCGGGTACCGAACCACACATCCGGCCACAACATGAGGATCGCAAAAGAACCCAGCATATACCCGACCATAAGTATCCGATAGTTCTTCAGTCGAAGGATACCAAAAAGGATGATCCCTACGATCATGATCCCTACGAACCAGTCAAAGGCTGTGGGATCTTCTCGATAATTGGGTTGAAGGCCGGGGAAGATCCCATAGGGGATCTCATAGGTAATGTATCGACTCAGATTTTCCCAAAGTCGGGTCAGCCAATCCATTGCCGCCATTTTCCCTTCATCAGGGCGATAGGGATTGACCATAAACAATTGTTCCACATAGGCATTCCCTCCCAAACTCTGGCCTCGAAGGAACCACGGGAGACAAAGGGCGAAAAATCCCCCCACAAAAGCGACCAGATAACTCCAACGTCTTCGTATCAGAAGGTAGAGCCCAAATCCGCCCACAAGGGCTATTCCAGCAGTTCGAATGTGGTAGGAAAATACTGTGGCCAGGAGGAAGAGGTAAAAATTCGGGTCTCTGTAGAAATCCGTTCTCTTTTCGGTCCGAATGAACCACAAAAGGGCCAAGGCAGAAAAGAAAAGGAAAGGGATCTCACTCATCATGATGCTACTGTAGGATAGCAGATGAACATTCAAAAGCATCAGGATGCTACCTGCAAATGCCATGGGTCGGCTTTCTGTCAATCGCCGGAAGATCTGAAAGAAAACGAGTGAACTCCCCAACAGAAATAGGCCGTTGACCACCTTAAGGAAAGTGATGGTCTCACTAAAGACCATGAACAATGCAAGGATCATGGGGTAACCGGGTGGAAAGTGATTGGCCGGTGGCATATCCGGAAAATGGATATCCGAATAACCAAGTCCCTCCTTGATGGATTTCCCAAGGATATAATAACCGGCATTATCCCCGCCAGTATTCAGATTCTCGTTGAAGGTGTATTGATAGACTCCAAGGAATACGGCGAGGATGACAAACAGGTAACCGTATTTCCAGAAGAAACTGGTTTCTGAAGAAGAAGAGGTTTGCTTGGACTTCATGGGTCTATGATAGCTTGTAGGATAGCAAACTTAAGATTTCCCCTGACTTTTGAAGTTGGTTCTTCGAATCTTGTTGGGAACCACAAAGGTTAATGTCCTGTTAAAGTATCCCGATCCCTTTTTGGCGAGCGTTACATTTGTGCGAGATGTTCACAAATCTGTCCAATAAGACCCTTATCATCCTCCTTTCTGTTGCTGTGGGAGGCATCCTTGTATTGCAGGGATATTGGGTTCGCCATGCCCTGGTGGTCAAGGAACAGCAGTTCGATCGACAAGTGGTGGAGGCCATGCAGCGTGTAGCTGATCGAATGAGGGTCATGGATGCTGTTGACTTTGTTGGACAAAAGATGAACCTCGAGGATCGCCCTTACGGGATCAGCAATAGCGATGTGCACGTTTATTTGGATTCGACCTCCGATAAATGGCAAATGCTTTATCCCGGAAACTTCTCATACCAGACCAGCCGAACAGATTCTTCAGGGCGGCTTTTTTTCCGCGGAGAAAGTGGTCGTGGTCAGAAGATGGGTGAATTCAGATATTATATTCCTCCCGGACAGGCCATGGATGCTCGCCTTCGGCAATTGGATACCCTCATGCAGGTCTGGTTGATGGAAGAGATGAAGGCCTTTGTCCCCATCGAAGAACGATTCAAGCAGGAAGACATTGATTCACTGATCAAGGATGAATTGAGAACAAGCGGGGTAGATGCTGAATTCCAATACGCCTTTTTTGATGGGAATCGTCTTACCGACCTTCGGACCACCTCTTTTGACCCTTCCTGGGATGGATTTCGTTTTCCGGTCTTTCGCGGAGACCTGGTCTCCTCCCCACAATTCCTGGTTATGTATTTCCCCGGAAAGGTGAACTACCTTTTCATGAAGCTCGGATGGATCTTATTTCTCAGTATCCTTTTCGTCGCTCTGATCGTGTTCATCTTTTATAAGACCCTTCAGCAATTCAACCGTCAAAAGCGGATCTCTCAGGTGAAGTCTGACTTCATCAATAATATGACGCACGAGTTCAAAACGCCGATCGCCACCATCAATCTGGCTACAGAGGCCCTTTCAAACTCCTCCATCCGCATGGATTCGGGAAAGATGGATCACTACACGAATATCATCCGGCAAGAGAACCGTAGGATGAATGAACAGGTGGAGAAGGTCCTTCAAATGAGCCTTTTTGACAAGCAGGAGGTCCAGCTGGATCAGGAATCCCTCTCGGTGAATGCACTTCTCAATGATGCGGCGAGCCACTTCGTCCTTCAGGTGGAATCAAGGGGCGGCGAATTGAGGATCGACCCTTTGGATGAAGATGTAGAGATCCTTGGCGACCCGGTTCATTTGGAGAATGTCATTGGGAATCTGCTCGACAACGGGTTCAAGTATTCACCCGAAAGACCGATCCTATCGATCTCAGCCACATTGCAGGGTCAGGAAGTGGAGATCCAGGTGAGTGATAAGGGGATCGGAATGAGCAAAGAAGCTCAAAAGCAGATCTTTGATCGATTTTATAGGGTGCCGACCGGCAATAGACATGATGTGAAGGGACAAGGACTTGGGTTGAGTTACGCCCGAGATATGATCGCGGCGCATCACGGATCCATTCGTGTAAAAAGTGAACCCGGAAAGGGTACTACCTTTATTGTTCGATTACCAATTCAAACCACCGATCATGCAGAATCACATTCTCCTGGTAGAGGATGACCCGAATTTCGGGGAGGTCCTTAAGGATTACCTCGAGTTGAATTCATTCAAGGTCACGCTTGCGCGGGATGGAGAGGAAGGGTTGGACCGTTTCAGAAATGGTTTCTATGACCTTTGCATCCTCGATGTGATGATGCCCAAGAAAGATGGTTTTACGCTTGCCAGTGAGATCCGTGAAGAGAACAAACATCAGCCAATGATCTTCCTTACTGCTAAGAGCATGAAGAACGATATGCTCGAAGGATTCCGCCTTGGGGCAGATGATTATTTGACCAAGCCCTTTGACGCAGAAGTTCTCCTTTATAAGATCAAGGCTGTGCTCAATCGGGGAAGCCGTCCTGTAGTGGATGCGGAGGATTCCCAACTCATCATTGGAAAATACAGATACGATACTTCCTTACGTGAACTCTACCTTGGGGACCAGCTTGTCCGGAAATTAAGTCCAAAAGAAGGGGACCTACTTAAATTGATGGCTCAATATCGCAATCAACTGATGCCTCGCGGTCTGGCCCTTGAAAAGATCTGGGGTGAGGATAATTACTTCACTGGGAGAAGTATGGACGTCTATGTGGCCAAACTCAGAAAATACCTAAAGGATGACCCTAATGTGGAGATCGTCAATATTCACTCCGAGGGCTTTCGCTTATTGATCCGAGAATGAATGGTTGGGAGTTGGGAATTTAGAATTGAGAATTAAAAATTCAGAATTCAGGATACCTAAATAATTTCTCATTTCCCTTTTTCCTCTTCGGCATCGAAAAACCCATTGAGGATGGTCAGGAGTCCTTTGACCGCGTAGAAGACACCCACACCCATGAGCATGAAGGCGAAGATCTTCCACACCAATGGGGCAGAGGGTCCCAGCCAAAAATGAAGGGAAGGTCCAAGAAAGATGAATGGAAATGAAAGGGCCAGAAAGCGAACCCCTTTCATGACTCGGTCCTTATTCGTCCCCATGTCCAAAAGATTGAAAGTAGTGGTCTACCGCCCTTCGAACACTGCCATGGGCCCGCAGTAGTTCCTCTGCCTGTTGAGAGGGTAAGCCGGTTTCTTCCATGACCATACGCGTTCCGCGGTCCACTAATTTATTATTGCTCAATTGCATATCCACCATCTTATTTCCCTTGACCCGTCCCAGGCGGATCATAAGGGCGGTGGAGATCATGTTCAAGACCAATTTCTGGGCAGTACCGGCTTTCATTCGTGTACTTCCCGTAACGAATTCAGGGCCGACGACCACCTCAATGGGATGATCGGCATGCTCTGTTACCGGTGATCCGGCATTACAGGTGATACACCCAGTGAGGATATTGTGGTTTCTGCAAGTTCTCAGTCCACCGATCACATACGGCGTCGTACCGCTGGCAGCGATCCCAATGACTGAGTCAAGAGCGGAAACCTTGAATTCACGAAGGTCTTTAAATGCCTGTTCGGTATCATCCTCAGCAAATTCCACCGCCTTTCGGATGGCCCGGTCGCCCCCAGCCATGATCCCGATGACCAGTCCGTGATCCACTCCAAAGGTTGGAGGGCATTCGGAGGCATCAACGATTCCCAATCTACCTGATGTTCCGGCACCGATGTAGAACAATCGACCCCCCTCCATCATCTTGGGAAAGATCGCTTCAACCAGGGCCTCGATCTGAGGAATGGCTTTTCCCACGGCATCTGGAACGGTCTTATCCTCACGGTTGATATTATATAACAACTCGTGGGTGGACATTTTCTCCAGTGCTTCGTATCGGCTGGAAGATTCGGTGGTCTTTTCGAATTCGCTCATTCCTCTTTCTTCTTGAACTTGGCCATGAAGAATCCGTCAGTGGCTTCCGTTTCCGGGGAGATCCTTTTTTGGTCCAATAAGGTAAAGGTATCGCCAAATTCCTGAAGGAACCACTCCACCTGATCCTCATTCTCCGATCTAAAAAGGGAACATGTTGCGTAAACGAGGATTCCTCCGGGTTTGAGCATTCGAGGGTAGTTCTTCAGGATCTCGCGTTGGGTTCGGATCGTACTTTCCAGATGCTCGGGTTGTAGTTTCCATTTGGTATCCGGGTTCCTTTTGAAGACGCCGGTTCCCGAACACGGAACATCCATAAGAAGGCGATCCGCACTATTCTCCAACCGTTTGATGGTCTTGAGGTTGTCGATCACACGGGTTTCGATATTGTGAACCCCATTCCTTCGTGCCCTCTTTTTCAGTTCATTGAGTTTCCATCCCTCCACATCCATGGCGATTATACTTCCCTTGTTGTCCATCATAGCGGCCAGGTGCAGACTTTTTCCGCCGGCTCCGGCACATGAATCGATCACTCGCATACCGGGCTCCACTTCTGCAAAAGGTGCGATCATCTGTGAACCCCCGTCCTGAACTTCGAACCATCCGTCTTGAAAAGAATTCAAACGGAAGGTATTGGCCCGTTTTTCCAGAACGAGACCGGTATCATTGAAGGAAACAGGGTGGGAGGGGATACCTTCTTCATCCAGGCGTTTTCTGAGTTCGTCCCGGTTGGTTTTTAGGGTGTTGGCCCGCACCACCAGGTCGGCCTGGTGGTTGGAGGCTTGGGCCACCAATGGCCATGCGTCTCCGATCTCCTTTGACATCCGCTCGTCGATCCAGTCAGGAAAGGATTGTTTTATGGCCACCGAGTCAGGCAAGGCCTTGCGGGCCTCCTCGATGTCGAAATCCCGGATCGCATCGAATTTGGGCCAATCGGGAAGCTCATTCCCTTTATACATCCACCAGATCCCGAATAGATTCCACAGTTCCTTCCGCTTCAGAGTGGGTTCCTTGCCATAAAGGGCCCAAAGAAGTCGCCACCACCGAACCATGTCATAAGTGTTCTCTGCCACGAATCCGCGGTCACGAGAACCCCATTTACGGTTCACCTTCAGGATCCTTTCAATGACCTTATCGGCATAGATCTGCTTGCCAAAGATGGTCTCAAGGGCTTCGATCACTCCGGCAACGGTATTCTGATGTATTCGGGGTTGTTCCATATCGAAAAGCCCCGCCGAAGCGGGGCTGGTTTAGTCCATTATATCGCCGGAAATCTATCCGGATCGAATTCATTCATGATCGCGTAAA
>JAJLJK010000089.1:0-22074 GCA_033844885.1 Bacteroidota bacterium
CTGAAGTTTAAGGACCTGTCTTTCAACTTCGCACTTGGATATCCCTTCTAAAGCAATGCTGTGGGGATAAAAGTTATATTTTTGCCCGAACCAGAAACGCTTAATTGAAACGTAATGTCCTACCAAAAGATCGAGGAACTCCTCGGAAATGAGGCCGAAGCCCTTCTCGGCCATGAGTGTAAGACCATCAGCAAAGACATGCTTCACCTTCCAGGAGGTGATTTTGTAAGCCGTGTCTTTTCAGATACGAACCGCAGTAATCGCGTACTTAGGAACCTCGAAAGCATTTACGATCACGGAAGACTTGGTGGTACAGGATACCTTTCCATTCTCCCCGTTGATCAGGGCATTGAGCATTCTGCCGGAGCCAGCTTTGCTCCGAACCCCATTTATTTCGATCCAGAGAATATTGTCAAGTTGGCGATCGAAGGTGGATGTAATGCCGTAGCTTCAACTTATGGGGTTCTGGCATCTGTTTCAAGAAAATATGCCCACAAGATCCCCTTCATTGTAAAGATCAACCACAACCAGATGTTGTCTTATCCCAACACATTCGACCAGACCATGTATGGCTCGGTGGAAAGTGCCTGGGAAATGGGTGCAGCAGCCGTTGGAGCAACCATTTATTTTGGAAGTGAGGAGTCCACCCGTCAGATCATTGAGGTGGCCGAGGCCTTCGAAAGGGCTCACGAGTTGGGAATGGCAACCATCCTTTGGTGCTACCTGCGTAACAGCGGCTTCAAGAAAGATGGGAAAGATTACCACACTGCCGCTGACCTTACCGCTCAGGCAAACCATCTTGGGGTGACCATTCAAGCAGATATCATCAAGCAAAAACTACCCACCACCAATCATGGATACACCGATATCCAGTTTGGAAAGACCCATCCGAAGGTATACAGTGAACTGAGCTCGGACAATCCGATCGATCTTACCCGCTACCAGGTGGCTAATTGCTACATGGGGCGTGCCGGTCTGATCAATTCAGGAGGGGAAAGTAAAGGAGCGACCGACCTTGCAGAGGCGGTTCGTACCGCTGTGATCAATAAGAGAGCAGGCGGCCAGGGATTGATCTCCGGAAGGAAGGCGTTTCAAAAGCCCATGAATGAAGGAGTAGAGATCCTTAATGCCATTCAGGATGTGTATCTTGAGAAACAGGTGACCATCGCCTGATCGCAAAGTAGAATCAAAAAACAACTTTATGGGTTGGTTCAAAAGGGATAAGGAAGGAATCACCACCCATACCCGGGACAAGAAAGAGACTCCAGAAGGTCTCTGGCATAAGTGTTCCAAATGCAAGGTGATCATCAGTGTTGAGGACCATGCAAAGAACCTTTGGGTATGTGCGAATTGTGGACATCACGATAGGATCAATGCCGGTGAGTATTTCGAGATCCTGTTCGATGACGGTAAGTTCAAGGAGTTGGATCCAAAGATGGAATCTAAGGATCCCCTGAATTTCACCGATACCAAACCGTATAAGGATCGATTGAAATCAACCATTGAAAAGACCGGGATCAAGGATGCAGTAAGTTCTGCCGTTGGTAAGATTAACGGGCGGCAGGTGACAATAGCTGCCATGAATTTCAACTTCATCGGAGGTTCGATGGGATCCGTGGTAGGGGAAAAGATCGCCAGGGCGATCGATCACTCGATCCAAAAGAAGACGCCGTTCATCATGATCTCCAAATCTGGTGGTGCCCGTATGATGGAAGCAGCCTTTTCGTTGATGCAGATGGCCAAGACTTCAGCCAAACTTGCCCTTTTAAGCAAGGAGGGACTTCCATACATCAGTATTCTTACGGATCCTACAACAGGTGGGGTAACCGCCTCATTTGCCATGTTGGGTGATATTAACATTGCGGAACCAAATGCCCTGATCGGCTTTGCAGGTCCCAGAGTGGTAAAGGAAACGATCGGAAAAGACCTTCCAGAGGGATTCCAGAGATCCGAATTCATTCTAGAACATGGTTTCCTCGACTTTATCGTAGAAAGGAAAAACCTAAAGGTCAAGGTCGACCAATTCCTTTCGATGGTTCAGTAATAAGAATGAACTCCAAAAAACCCGGTCAAAAGACCGGGTTTTTTCTTTTTAGGTAACAATAGGTAAAGGGATCTGAAAATTATTTCGTTGGATAAGTCTTTGTCCATCTGTAAATAGTTCTTATTCCGTGAGGAATTTCTTTCATTTCAAAAAAAACACCGTTATCTCAGGGATCGCAAAAAGATATTTTTGGCACTGCCAAAAACCTTCCTAATGAAAAGACATTTACTTCTGGGATTGGCTCTAGCGGGAACCTTGATCGCTTCAGCCCAATCCGATTATCAACCCTTGAAGAGCTCGGGTCCGGTTCCATCGGATTTTACGGATTCGTACAAGAAGAAACTCAGTGATGCTTCGATTAGATCGCGAAAAGGAAAAAGCAAAAGATCGCGAAGGGATCGGATCCAGGACGAGAATTTCTATGAGCAAAACGAATTCTTTGTCGATCGAAGAATGCAATCAGGTCTCGTTATTTATGGGGATCCGATCACGCAGTACCTTAACAGGATCGTGGATCATATCCTCAAAGATCAACCAGAACTTCGAGAGGAGATCCGTGTCTATACGGTGAAGAACACTTCTTTCAATGCCTACGCCACTGACAATGGAATTCTCTTTGTGAACATTGGCCTCATCGCTCAGCTAGAGACCGAGGCCCAATTGGCGTTCATTCTTTCTCATGAGATCGCTCACTATGTAGAGCGCCATGTAAAGAATCGGCACATGGAGAAGATCAAATTCGATAAGCAGAGTCGTTACCTGTATGGTGATGACCTGGACGATAAGGTCGAAGAGTTGCTCGGGTACACCAAGGAGCAGGAATTGGAAGCGGATGAAAAGGGTTATCTGGACTTTTTCAAAAGTACGGGTTACTCTCAGGAGGCTCCTGTGGAGTTGATCGATGTGATGATGTATTCGTACCTCCCCTTCGACGAGATCCCCTTCGATCATACCGTCATGACCCCTGCAGGGATGAATATCCATCCCGATCTCCTTCTTCAGGATACAAAGGGAATTACTGCCGTAGAGGATTACGACGATGAAAAGTCCACTCACCCCAATCTCAAGACCCGTAGGGCAGAACTCGTCAAACTCACCAAAAACGAGAAAGGTGGAGAGGACTTTATCATTTCAGAGAAGGAGTTCAAGGACTCTCAGAATCTGGCACGATATGAAATGACTCGTTCATTTTTGGTCGAGGTTTCTCCCTATCAGGCGATCTACAATGCTTTCCTCCTTCAACTAAAGGATCAGGATGATCAGTTCCTAAGAAGGAGTATTGTCCAGTCCGTATACACTGCCAGTGTATATAAGAACTATTATAAGATCGACAAGATCATTCCGGATGTGGATGATATCGAAGGTGAATCTCAGCAGGTGGCCAACATCCTTACTCATATGGAACCCAAAGACATGAACGTCATGGCGGTTCTGATGACCTACAATTACCTAAAGGACCATCCCGAAGACAAAGTGATGAAAAGGATCTTTCAGGATGCCTTGTTCGAATTGGCTCACCATCATGAATTGACCCTTGAGGATTTCGAAACCGAAAGGCCGGTTGAAGAAAATGATTCAACTGCGACTGAAGAGATCGCTGAAGAGGAGGCGGAAGAACCTAAAAATGGTAAGCTTTCCAAGGTTCAGCGTTTGAAGAAGGCCAAAGAAGCACAGAAAGTGATCGGTTGGGAGTATGCCTTTGTGGATGCTTTGAAGGATACAATGTTCGTCAATGAATTCGAAAGACAGATCAAGGATTATGAAGAGTGGTTGGACAATGCCCCAACACTTGATGGGGAACCGATCAGTTTTGCAGATACCCGCGATCCTGAAAGCAACTACAACAACGATCGAAACGATTATGAATTCCCCGAACGTGCCAAGAATATCGGTGGTGCGGATGTAAGTACGGTCTTCATCATCACCCCGCCGTATTTGAGAGTGGATGGCCGCAAAGGAAAGACCTCTTTTGAGGAGACCGATGAAGGCTGGAACAATTACAAGAAGAACCTCCAGGAAATGGCGAAGCAGGCCGGCGTGGATTTCACCTTCTTCGATTACAAGTCCTTCCGAAAGGTGGCGGATGGAGAGGAAGACACCTACTTCAACGAAATTCAAGCTCTTCAGGAATGGCTAGAGGAACGTCAAACACATGACCAGGTCTATCTGGTACAGGCTTCCAACTATACCATTCAACCCATCAAGGAGAAATACGGGGTCGATCATATGGTGTATACAGGGAATATCAGTATTCGACTTCAGAAATTCGGAAGCGGGTCAAATACCACGGCCTTGATCGCTATGGTGCTGAATCCACTCTACGTCCCCGGAGCAATTTGGAAGATCGCCCAACAGAACTATGCAAGTTATCAGTTCTTCTTTCTCTATGACCTGGAGAATGGTAACAAGATGTACAGTAGCGTCAATGGGTATAAGAGCAAGGACTACAATTACCTCATGAGGTCGCAACTGTACAAGAACTTCCTTTATGTCAAATCTCCCAAAAAGATGAAGAAATGAAAAATATAAGATCGATCATTCTCACCCTGGCCTTTTTGGGATTCATGGGGGCAGAGGCGCAGGTAACGCCAGGATACCTTGGAAAGAAATTCGCCGTAGGTTACCACTATTCAGGGATGCTTACCCTGCCTCTCGGATTCATGGACAATGAAAGACTCTCAGAGAATCTATGGACCTTCAATCACTTTTTGGATGCAGAATACGTGGTTGCTAAAGAATGGAGCCTTGTGGCATCTTTTGGATACTCCGGTATGCAAAATCGACTGCTGACTAATTTGACCTATGAGTTTGATGCCGCTTTCAATCCAAACTTCAATCCAAACAATCAAAGCGCTGAATATTGGAATGCTTTCAGTCCCGAGGAATATAGTGCAGCATATTTTGATATGAATACCTTCTATCTGGACCTGGGATACAAGAGACATAAGGAATTTGCTGCTCCGGTCGGTAAACATTCAGGATGGAAGCTTCGTCTGGCTTTTTCCAATAACCGATCAATGGATCTTGTCACCAGCCAGGGGAATTCTTATACTCTACCCAGTTTCAAAAGAACCGATCTGGGTTTGGTCTATGAATTCGGGACCACCTATATTCTTTGGGATAGGATGTACGTCGATCTCTTTGGTGAATTCGGATTGATGCTCTCAGGGATCGGTAGCGCTTTCCAGGAGGATGATTACTATTTTGGGCCTTCAGCCTACGAAGGAACTTCCGCTGAAGCTCTTTCAATCATTGAGGATGACTTCAAGGATTCGATGGCAAAGCGTGTATTCTATCAGAATCTCTTCAATTTCGGGATCAAGATCGGTATCCTGCCCTAAGGTATTCTGACACCAATAAATTCAAGGTGGCAAGTGCTGAAACTCAAAAATTTCCGTACTTTTGCCACCTTGTTTATTTCATACATCACAAACATCTAACACGATTTTGACATGTATCTGAACTCTGAAAAGAAAAAGGAGATCTTCTCTGAGCACGGCAAAGGTCCTGAGGACACCGGATCAGCAGAAGGACAGATCGCACTCTTCACTTACCGAATCAATCACCTGACCGAGCACCTCAAGAAGAACCGAAAGGACTTTAACACCGAGCGCTCACTTGTTCGTCTGGTAGGGAAGCGCAGAAAGCTTCTCAACTACCTTCACAACAATGAAATTGATCGCTACCGTGCGATCATCGCGAAGCTGAACCTGAGAAAGTAAGCGACACCATACCGCGAAAAGGCAATTGTACAATTGCCTTTTTGCATATTTATACTAACAGATTTAACACGAGATTACATGATTCCCAATCCCATCATTCAAGAGATCACACTCGCCGATGGAAGGACCATAACCATCGAGACCGGCAAACTTGCCAAGCAAGCGGACGGCTCGGTTGTTGTGCGTATGGGAGGTACCATGCTGCTGGCCACTGTCGTTAGTTCGAAAGAGGCACGTGAGGGTATCGACTTCTTACCCCTGACCGTTGAATACAGAGAGAAATTTTCTGCCACCGGACGTGTTCCCGGTGGATTCTTCAAGCGCGAAGGACGTCCCTCAGACGCTGAGATCCTGACCGCCCGCCTTGTGGACCGCGTATTGCGTCCTCTATTCCCAAAAGATTATCACGCAGAGATCCAGGTGATCATCAACCTGATCAGCTACGATCCGGAAGTGGCTCCTGATAGCCTTGCCGGACTTGCTGCCTCTGCTGCCATCTCCATTTCTGACATCCCATTTGCAGGCCCTATCTCTGAGGCACGTGTTGGAAGGGTCAATGGAGAATTCATCATCAACCCATCCCCTGCCCAGATCGACGAGGCCGATATCGACCTGATGATCGGTGCAAGTATGGACACCATCGCTATGGTGGAGGGTGAGATGAAGGAGGTTTCTGAAGCCGAAATGGTCGAGGCCATCAAATTCGGTCATGAAGAGATCAAGAAACAATGTCAGGCACAGATCGACCTTGCCTCCAAGATCGAGAAGTCGAAGATCAAGCGCGAGTACGATCACGAGACCAATGATGAGGAGCTTGCATCCGAGGTGATGAAGGCCACCTACGACAAGGTACTGGAAGTAGCTGGTCAAGGCCTCCCCAAACAGGAGCGCTCTGAGAAGTTCCGTGAGATCCTCGATCAATATCTGGAGAAGTTCTCTGAAGAGGAACTTGAAGAGAAAGGGTCTCTCGTCAAGAAGTACTTCCACGATGTGGAATACAAGGCGGTACGTAACCTGATCCTGGACAATGGTACTCGTCTCGATGGTCGTAAGACCAACGAGATCCGTCCAATCTGGTGTGAGGTGGATTACCTTCCAGGTTCACATGGATCTGCGATCTTCACCCGTGGTGAGACCCAGTCCCTGACAACCGTTACCCTGGGTAGCAGCCTTGATGTGAACCGGATCGATAATGTTTCTTTTGTCGGTCACGAGCGATTCTACCTTCACTACAACTTCCCTCCTTTCTCTACTGGAGAGGCTCGTCCCATCCGTGGAACCAGCCGTCGTGAAGTTGGGCATGGTAACCTCGCACAGCGTGCTCTTGAGCATGTCATTCCTACGAATTCACCCTACACGATTCGTGTAGTATCCGATATTCTCGAATCCAACGGATCGTCTTCTATGGCTACCGTTTGCGCCGGTACACTGGCCTTGATGGATGCCGGTATCAAGATCGCCAAGCCTGTGAGCGGTATCGCCATGGGATTGATCACTGATCCTGAAACTGGAAAGTATGCTGTTCTGAGTGATATCCTCGGAGATGAGGACCACCTCGGAGACATGGACTTCAAGGTAACCGGTACCGCAGATGGAATCACTGCTTGCCAAATGGACATCAAGATCTCTGGATTGTCTTTTGAGATCCTGACCAATGCGCTCAATCAGGCCCGCGAAGGGCGACTCCACATCCTTGGTGAGATGTTGAAGACCATTGATGAGCCACGTCAGATGCTCAAGCCCAATGCGCCCAAGATCGAGATCGTCAAGGTTCCCAAGGAATTCATCGGAGCGATCATTGGCCCCGGTGGAAAGAACATTCAGGGACTTCAGGAAAAGACCGGTACCACCATCACGATCGAAGAGATCGATGGTCAGGGATTGGTCGAGATCTCTGGGGTTGAACAAGCCGGAATGGATGCTGCTCTCGAGCACATCAAGAAGGTTTGCTTCGTACCCGAGGTCGGAGAGGTTTACAAGGGTATCATTCGCTCCATACAGCCTTACGGGGCCTTTGTTGAGATCGGAGGGAACGATGTTCAAGGACTCCTTCACGTCTCTGAGATCGATCACCGTCGTATCGAGAATGTATCCGATGTTTTGAAAGAAGGCGAGACCGTTGAGGTCAAGCTTCTTGCCATCGATGACCGCGGAAAGATGAAGCTCTCTCGCAAAGCGCTTCTTCCTAAGCCCGAACGCCAACCACGCGAAGAGCGTGACACGCAATCACAGGGTCAATAAAACACCCGCGGTGTTTTTTACGTTTTCTTTTCACAAAGAAGGAGGTAGATAATGAGACAGTTAAAGATCACAAAACAGGTAACGAACCGGGAGACCGCCTCTCTGGATAAATATCTGCAGGAGATCGGAAAGGTAGAGTTGATCACGGCCGAAGAGGAAGTGGAACTCGCCCAGAGGATCAAGGCAGGTGACCAGGTGGCCCTGGAAAAGCTTACCAAAGCCAACCTGAGATTTGTGGTTTCTGTTGCCAAGCAATACCAGAATCAGGGACTTACCCTCCCTGATCTCATCAACGAAGGGAACCTGGGTCTGATCAAAGCGGCTCAACGCTTTGACGAAACCCGTGGTTTCAAGTTCATCTCCTATGCCGTTTGGTGGATCCGCCAATCGATCCTTCAGGCCCTGGCAGAACAATCTCGTATTGTCCGCCTACCCCTGAATAAGATCGGTTCGATCAATAAGATCAACAAGGCCTATGCCGCTCTCGAACAGGAGCACAACCGCGCTCCATCTGCAGAGGAGATCGCCGAACATCTCGAAATGGGAGAGACCGACGTAAAGGAAAGTCTCCGAAATAGTGGCCGCCACGTTTCTATGGATGCCCCCCTCGTCGAGGGTGAGGATAGTAACCTTTACGACGTTCTGAACTCAAGCGAAAGCCCCAACCCCGATGAGGAACTCATGGTGGACAGCTTGCGGACAGAGATCGAACGTTCATTGGCCACCCTTACTCCAAGGGAAGGCGACGTGATCCGACTCTATTTCGGTCTGGGTGGACAACATCCGATGACCCTGGAAGAGATCGGTGAAAAGTTCGACCTGACCCGTGAACGGGTTCGACAGATCAAGGAAAAGGCGATCAGACGCCTGAAACATACGTCAAGGAGTAAGATCCTGAAGACCTATTTGGGTTAACTCCCAGAAGAACCCCGGCCAAGGCTGGGGTTTTTTATTGCCCATATTGTGCCGATATTTGCCACTCATCCATAACCGATCAACATGGCCATCATTGCTCCCTCCATCCTTTCAGCAGACTTCGGAAACCTCCAACGCGACGTTGAGATGATCAACCGCAGTAAGGCCGACTGGTTTCACATCGATGTGATGGATGGGGTCTTTGTTCCGAATATCAGCTTTGGCATGCCCGTCCTGAAGGCCATATCGAAACACGCAAACAAGACCATCGACGTTCACCTGATGATCGTTCAGCCTGAAAGATATATCTCAGACTTTAAGAAGGCTGGAGCCGATTTTCTTACCGTTCATTATGAAGCTTCAACGCACCTCCACCGAAGCATTCAGCAAATAAAAGCGGAAGGCATGAAGGCCGGGGTCAGCTTGAATCCTCACACTTCTGTTGAATTGCTTGAGGATGTGATCGAGGACCTGGACCTCGTTCTGGTCATGAGTGTCAACCCGGGTTTTGGAGGTCAATCCTTTATCCGTCAGAGCCTTAAGAAGGTAGCCAGACTTAGAGAGATGATCGATAGCTCGAAGTCCAAGGCCCTGATAGAGGTGGACGGCGGGGTCAATCTTGAAACCGGAAAGGAATTGATCCAAGCGGGTGCGGATGCACTAGTGGCAGGAAGCTTCGTATTTGGCTCCCCCGATCCAGAAGCGACCATTTCTGAACTGAAGGCCCTCTGATGAAAACCTATTTCGTAGGGGGACGTCCAAAGACGGAATCTCTCTCGTAGGTTCCTAGATATCGATCCTTCTTTGTTTGGTGAATATCATTGATGGTGACAAGGATCCCGGTTTCCTCCACTTCGCCAAACTCATCATTGAGCGCTGTTCCAAAGGTTCGCATGGTGGATGAAAGATTCATGTACGAATTGATCAATGGAGGAATGTTCTCGTTTCGCTGGCGAACTTTCTGGTTGAGCAACAGATATCCTTCCTTGTACTGTAAACCCTTCCAAGGTTCCATATAGGGTTCCAGCTCATCTTGGGTTACAAGGGGTTGGATGGGATAGACCAGGTTGCCTTTATCGGGAAAATAATGCTGCATAAAGGCCAGGATGAGATTTCTGGCTTCACGATCGAATTGGGGATACATCGTCACTTTTCCGAATAGGTACCGGATCCTGGGGTTGAGCTTGATCAGAGCTCCAAGACCATCCCACAAATTATCTAAGGCAAAGATCCCCTTTCTGGCAGCTACTCCTTTCTGATACTTTGGCTGGACAAAGGATCGCCCAAGTTCAATGGTATAGGGAAGAAAATCTCTCTTGAATTCATCGGAGAAATGAAAAAGATGGGAGGTGGCAAGGAGGTGTTCTCCTTGTGGATGATCCAGGATATTGGAGCAGTTGATCAAACGATAACCGGCAACCATCTCGCCTTCCTCTGGATCCCATACAACCAATTGCTGATATGGAATCTCCGCAATATCATAATCGTCAATATCAAGGGCTTTCCCTGTGCCTCCCCCTGCCGTTCTGAAAGCTAGCTCCCGTAACCGACCGATCTCGTCCATGATCCTTGGGGAGTCATGGGCATTTACAAGAAATACCTGATTGTTTCCCTTATTGGTATAACGCAAAAATCTATCGGCAGTCAGTTCGGCCTCGATACTTTCGCGACTTGGCTGTGGAGGTATCTGTTCCATATTCTAGCGTGGCAGCTGATGAACAAGTTGGCGAAGGTACTCTGCCCACTCATCCATAGTACGAGTTTTATCAAAGGTCGTAGATGGGATCGGTTTGCCAAAGGTCAAGGTAATAGTTTTATCCCTTTGCCGATACATTTCATCTACCAGGAAAAACATTTCAATATTGGCTTTGATCCCCAGCCGGGTCCTTAACCGTGACAAATTGTAAAAGAAATTGGAATTCCTACCCCCGATATGAACCGGAACGATCGGTTTATTATATCGAACCGCCTTATTGATAAAACTTTTCTTCCACGGGAGATCCTGAATCTTCCCTTTGATCTTCCTTGAGACCAAACCGGCGGGAAAGACAAGAACCGCCTGATCCGAAGCATATACCTCTTCGATGATCAGAGTTGCCTTTCGGGGATTGGCCCCATGCTTGTTCACCGGCACGAATAGTGGTTCGAAATTTCTAACGTTGAGAAGAATATCATTGACAAGGAACCGAATATCCGGTCTAACCCGACCCACAGCCTCCATAAAGGCCACACCGTCCAATCCACCCAGTGGGTGATTGGCCGCCAGAATGACACCACCAGTAGGGGGGATATTCTCTAAACCACGCACTTCTACCCTTGCATTGAGTTGATCTAACCCGGCACGGACAAATTCAAGACCATTAAGGTCTCCGATCTGATCCATGGTATGGTTGATGTCATTTTCGTGAACGATCCGTCGGATCCAGTTCAGGACAAATCCTGGGATCCAACGATATAGGGACGGGTTCTTCTCTCGAAAGACCTTCTTAATGTCAATATACTTTTCGGAAACTGTCAAATCTTGATGACTTCAGGTGAAGCCGCAAAATTAGGGAAACGAATCACATCCATACATCACTGACCCTCCTCCATTTTCAATTACTACTGGCTGGGTTGGCTTGGCGAAACGGCTAGAATTACAATTCGCTAATTGACTTAAAATAGCCGATGAATAGTCGTTAAATATCGATAAGTAAACTTTTTCTTTCTTTTTTCGGTTTTCTTTCATTCCTTTGAGACTGAGTTGGTTTAACCCAACTAACTAAACCCCAGTAACCCCAGCAAAATGAATCGCGGATCGCATTTGTGGTCGGCGTGGATCGCCGTCTTATTACCCCTAATGATGGTTCTGCTTCAGTCGCAGGCCATAGCCCAATGCCAAGGATTGGATTTTTCCATCCAGAACAATGGCAATTGTGCTCCGTCCACCTATGTGTTCACCGCAATGGGAACTGGACCGGGTGTTACCATATCCTGGACGGTAAATGGTCAGAATGCAGGACAAGGAGGTGTTTTCACCCATGTCTTTGGTCAAGGTGGAAGCTTCTCGATCGGAATGACTGTCACCCCTTCCGGCGGCAGTCCTTGCCCAACGGTGACAAAGAACATCAACGTACTTCCCCCTCCATCGGTATCAATTACAACTACTCCCGGTCTTCAACAAACCTTTTGTGGTCAGGCGAACATCACACTTACGGCTCAGTGCCCAACCGGGATCTCCAACGCAAACTGGTTCATCAATAACCAGAACCTGACCGGACAAAGCATCAACGTCAGTTTCAACCAGAGTGGTCAATACCTGGTCACGCTCCAGATCGTCGACAATAATGGTTGTACAGCGGTTGAACAGGATACTTTGGTCATCACCGTGGTACGACGCGTACGCGGAAATTACACGGTTCAGCCTGCAATGACCTGTGCCCCTGCCAATATTACTCTCGGTGGAAATCTTAACATTCCCACAGGAGCTTCATTGGACTCCTTGGTTTGGAATTTCTCTGGTGGACTTCCACCCATCCATATCAATGGACCGATCACCCAGAATACGCTTCAGACCCAGATCCTGAATCTTACTCAACCCGGTAATTATGGAGTTTCTTTAACCGCCTATGTGGCTGGCTGTTCCTTTAACATACAGGGACCTGATACCATTCGCTTGGACGGAGGAACCACTCCGGTCATTCAAATGATCCAGGGAGCAGACACCGTTTGTGCCAGTGATCAGGTGATCCTACAGAACAACACACCTAATCTCAATAATTATCCAGGAACCTTCTTCTGGACCGCACCTGGAGCCCGACCCACCTTTTCCAATGCACTGAATGAGACCTTTTCTTTTCGGGACACTGGACTGTTTACCTTCACCCTTCATTACCTTTCTCTTTGTGGGGATACCACAATGGCCCAGCAACAGGTCTACGTAAATGGTCCCATAGCCCGGTTTGATTATGACACCATCGAACAAAGGGCCTGCACCCCACCCCATACAGTGATATTCGGATCGGATCCCATTCTTCCAACCGGTGGAACCAACACCTATTTTTGGGAATTCTTTGACGAGAACAATCAACCCCTTTCTACCTCAACTCTTACTTATCCTGCGGTGACCTACACCCAACCGGGAACCTACAGGGTACGACTCACCATCACCAATAGCCTCACTGGTTGCAGCCATACGATCCAGGACAACCGAATGATAACCATCGGCACACCTTTAGTGCAGTTGGATCCTACGGGTCCGGGTCCACAGTGCGCCCCAGCCTCCATTTCAACCAACGGGTTCAACCTGACTCCACATTTACCTGGATACACCTATGTGTGGAAGGTATTTGACAGCCTTGGCAATCTCATACTTACAGAAAATGGCAGGAACCCAACACTGAACATCAATACCCCGGGGATCTACTCCCTACGCCTGCTTGGATACAATGGGAATACCTGTATCGATTCAGTTCTTGAACCTGGGTATATTGTTGTCAATGGGGTCAACGGAAGGATCAGCACACCGCCATCGGGGGCTTGCTTACAAGGTGGAAGCTTTACCCAGAGTTTCACGATCGATAGTTTATTCTCTTATCCATCGAATACTAACCTTCAATACGAATGGCGGGTTCGACCCAACACCGGGGTGACGATCATCGGAGGAACATCCTCCTCGGCCCAGATCACTTTCACCGAACCGGCGTGTTACCGTGTGGATGTAAGGGTACTGACTGGAGACAGCTGCGAGACCTGGCTTCCGAGACGAAATATATGTGTAGGAGCCATTGCTGATTTCGATCTTGAAGCCCCGGATGTCTGCGCTGGCGGCTCCATCGATCTCACAAATAAGAGCCGTGTGGCCAACGGAAACGGCTCCACCTATCAATGGTATACGTCCCCGGCAGGTGGGATCTTCAGCCCAAGTGCATCGGACGAAAATCCATCGGTTTCATTTTCCAATCCTGGCACCTATCAGATCGGATTGATATTCACCAACCGATATGGTTGTATCGATACCGTAGAATATCCGGTGAATGTCTTCCAATTCGTTGGATCATTAAGCGCTTCAGACACTTCCATCGATTGTGGACCTGCATTGATAAAGGTCCGGGCAAACACTCCCTTCGCGACGAATTACACCTGGAATCTGCAAGGTTTCCAAACAAACTATACCCTTCAGACCCAAGCACCGAACGATAGTATCAGCTGGTATGTTTCCACCGGGATCTACACGGTTTCCTGCGTGGCCGAGTCCCCATTTGGCTGCCGGGATAGCAGCTGGATCCGTATTGAGGTGGGAGGCCCAAGACCTCGATTCTATCCCACGAGCGTGATCTCGGGTTGTAGTCCTCTGACCGTTGCCTTTCAGGATACCTCTGCCAATGTGGATTCTGTTTTGTTTCAATTTGGAGATGGCACACCTGTCATGACCCTTGCAAATTACCCCGTCGGTGGTTCCTTCTCGCATACCTACAATTTCCCCTACGCCTCCTCAAATGCTGACTCAGTAGTCTATGAGCCTACTCTTGTGGTCATGAGTGATGACTGCCCCAGTCCGGTCTCTCTCCGTCAAAGAGTCGTGGTTTATCCGACCCCCAGGATCGCCTATTCGATCCCGGCAACTGAAGGTTGTGTCCCTTTTGCATTCCAATTGATTGATCAGTCGACGCACACCGGCACCGGCGCATGGTACATTCTCGATTACGGTGATGGAAACCGGGATAGCCTGAGTTCCCCGACCTTCAACCACACTTATCAGACCCCGGGTCAGTACATTTTGAATTATCGCATCATACCTAGCAATGGCTGCGATATCGACTCCATCCTTACAGACACTATTGAAGTATTCGCACTTCCTCAAGCATCCTTTACCGTGTCCAATGACACGGCATGCTTCCAGGGAAATCTCATTACCTTTTCAAGTAATTCAAACCCCTTGAACTCGGGAGGTATCGCTGGGTATCAGTGGTACTTTGGCGATCCATCCACAGTCATGGACACCAGCAGTTCACCATCTCCGACCTGGAGCTATGGAGCCACCGGAACATTTGATGTCTCTTTGGTAGTCACCAGCGTTCATGGTTGCACCGACAGTATTCATATACCGGGAGCAGTGACCATCCTCGATACCACCCCTCCTGATAATAATGACCTTATCGTTGTATCTATCAATGGCTCTGATGTGATGGCACAATGGAACCCCAGCACCTCAGCCAAATTCGGTGGCTATAATCTCTATCGGCAGGGGGTTCTCGGAACTCAACTTGTTCTTTCTGAATCCGACCGGACCATCACCAGCGGTACCGATCCGTCAGGTCAAGCACTTTTTGGCCCGGTATTCTATCATCTGGGTGTGATCGATAGGTGTTCTGGAATAGAGGTTCCGGGAACATCACACAGGACCGTTTTCTTACAGGGAATCTCTCCCAATGAAGGTGAGATCAACATCTTCTGGACTCCTTATGTAGGCTGGAATGGTGTTCGTGAATATCGGATCCTGTTGTCCAGTGATGATGATCCACAGCCCCAGATCGTGCAAACCGTTTCCGGCAATGACACCAGCACTTCCATTCAAGGACTTTGCAATCAACTCTACCACGTGGTAGTGGTGGCCGTACATCCTTCAGATCCCTCTATCCAATCCTTCAGCAATCAGATATCCATTTCCCCAGAATACAAATTCCCGAACCAGGGCCCCGTCATGAAATGGGTGACCGTTCTGAATGATAGGGAGATCGAAGTGAATTGGGAACCAAGCAACTTTGCCCGTACCTCCGGGTACATCATCGATCGGAAAGAAGGGGACGGACCCTGGCAAGCCAACTATGCCTACAGTGTCCAACCACCCTTCATCGACCAACAGGTCGATGTCGATGCCTTACAATATTCCTACCGTGTTCGAATGCAAGATGAATGTGGAAATGTTTCTGACACCAGTAGACGTGGAAGATCCATCCTTACCACTGTGACCTCTGATGAAACTCAGGGAATGATCATTGAATGGACGCCTTATGTCCATTGGCCAGAAGGGGTTGAGGAGTATTCAATATTCAAGGTGTACCCCGATGGGACTCGCGATTTTCTGGGAGTCTCTCCTTCTAATAATCTGCAATGGGTCGACCAAACCACCCCAGGCAATGGAAATGGAGAAGCGTGTTATCAGGTGATCGCAAAACGGGCGTTCTCCTCCGACCAGAGCACATCCAATCTTGCTTGCGCAACTTTTCCACAAAGGCTTTATGTTCCAAACGCCTTTAGCCCAAACAACGACGGTTTGAATGATGTCTTTACCCTGGTAGGGATCTCATTTAAAAGCTTCTCCTTTAGGGTCTATGATCGATGGGGAAATATCGTTTATGAAACGGACTCACCCGAGGTGAATTGGGATGGTTCGGATCGAAATGGGCAAGACCTACCTGTTGGCACCTATGCCTACAGACTGGTAGCAAAAGGAACTGAAAGAGGTTACATAGAACAAGAAGGCACTATCACCCTACTCCGGTGACCGATCCCCACCGGAGAGTTATCTGCTGGGATCGAAACCAACTCAACAAAAAAGCCCCGCGTCATGCGGGGCTTTTGCTATTGGGGACTGAGGTTATTATTTGACCTCTTCAAATTCAACGTCGGTGACATCATCACCTCCGCTGTTATTATCGGATGAATCATCATTGTTGGATGGTCCATCTTCGCCATTCTGCGATGCCTCTTGTTGAGCCTTGTAAAGTTCTTCAGAAGCATTCTTCCACGCTTCATTGATCTTTTCCATAGCACCATCAATGGCCTCAAGATCCTGGCTTTGGTGGGCTTTTTTCAACTCTTCGAGGGCAGATTCGATCGGAGCCTTCTTATCAGCAGAGATCTTTTCACCGAATTCTTTGAGTTGTTTTTCGGTCGTGAAGATCATCGAATCAGCAGCATTGATCTTTTCAACCCGCTCTTTCGCTTGCTTATCAGCATCCGCATTCGCTTCTGCCTCGCGCTTCATTTTTTCGATCTCTTCTTCTGAGAGCCCTGACGATGCTTCAATTCGAATGCTCTGCTCCTTACCTGTGGCCTTGTCTTTGGCGTTCACATGCAGGATACCGTTCGCATCGATATCAAAGGTAACCTCGATCTGGGGGACACCTCTTGGAGCAGGTGGGATCCCATCCAGATGGAACCGACCAATCGTCTTATTATCCTTGGCCATGGGGCGCTCTCCCTGAAGAACATGGATCTCCACTGTAGGCTGGTTATCCGCAGCAGTAGAGAAAGTCTCCGATTTCTTCGTTGGAATGGTGGTATTCGCTTCTATCAGTTTGGTGAACACACCCCCCATGGTTTCGATTCCGAGTGATAGTGGGGTCACATCCAGAAGAAGTACATCCTTCACATCTCCGGCAAGTACACCTCCTTGAATGGCGGCACCAATGGCAACCACCTCATCCGGGTTGACACCCTTGGAGGGATCCTTCCCAAAGAATTTCTTGACAGCTTCCTGTACAGCGGGGATCCTTGTTGAACCTCCCACCAGGATGACCTGATCGATATCACTGGTCTCGAGGCCGGCAGCCTTAAGGGCCTTGCGGCAAGGTTCGATACTGCGGCTCACAAGATCATCTGTCAACTTGTCGAATTGTGAGCGTGTCAGGGTCTTCACCAAGTGCTTGGGACCACTGGCAGTTGCTGTGATATAAGGAAGGTTGATCTCGGTACTGGTACCTGAACTCAGTTCGATCTTGGCTTTCTCAGCTGCTTCCTTGAGGCGCTGGAGAGCCATGGCATCCTTTCGAAGGTCGAAGTCTTCTTCCTTCTGGAATTCATCAGCCAACCAGTCGATGATCTTTTGGTCAAAGTCATCACCTCCAAGGTGCGTATCTCCATCCGTTGACTTCACTTCGAATACCCCGTCTCCTAGTTCAAGTACGCTCACGTCATGTGTACCACCACCAAGGTCAAATACCACGATCTTTTGATCGGAACCTTGTTTGTCGATACCATATGCCAGCGCAGCAGCGGTAGGCTCATTGATGATCCTTCGAACCTTAAGACCTGCGATCTCACCGGCTTCCTTGGTCGCCTGACGCTGACTATCGTCAAAATAGGCAGGAACCGTGATCACCGCCTCAGCTACCTCTGAACCGAGATAATCTTCTGCGGTCTTCTTCATCTTCTGAAGGATCATGGCTGAGATCTCCTGAGGAGTATAAAGACGTCCATCGATATCCACACGAGGAGTATCGTTATCGCCCTTAACTACTTTGTAAGGAACACGACCGGACTCGCTCTTGACATTGGAGAATTTTTCCCCCATGAAACGCTTGATCGAAAAGATCGTGCGCTGGGGATTTGTGATTGCTTGGCGTTTTGCCGGGTCACCGATCTTGCGTTCGCCATTCTCAAGGAAGGCAACGACCGAAGGAGTGGTGCGTTTTCCCTCACTATTGGGGATCACTACAGGCTCATTTCCTTCCATCACCGCAACGCAGGAGTTGGTGGTTCCCAGGTCAATTCCGATGATTTTACCCATTGTATTCAGATTTATTGCGTTGTTCAAAAATTCGATGCCATAAGGACAATGATTATGCCATCGGCCAAAAACAAAAAATCCTGACAGGTTTTGTCAGGATTTCAGTTTTATCACCCTTGTCTTTCTGACAAGCTGTCGCAATTTTCTATTCACATAATTTGACACCATTGACGCAATAGCAAGTATCGAGAAGCTCCTTTCTTCCAAACCTTCGACCACACATCAGGTCACTGTAAAGAAGAGAATCGAGGGTCTGTGGATTCAGATCAAGACCTTCGCGGAAAGTGGAAACCACGGAGGCAAAGATCCCGATACCGTTATTGATGTTGGTATAATCGGGGCGATCCTGAGCGATCCCGTCCGAGGGTTGATTCACCCGAATATAGGTGGCGAACTCCTCGGTGCCGGCAGTGACATAAAAGCCAATACTATCAAAGAAGCGATTGAGATCATTCGTCTCAGGGATCTCGCGCGACAAAAATCTGAAGTAGGTATTGTAATCAATGTTGTAAATGATCTCAACAGGAGATTCATACTTGACCGGAAGCGGATAGTCGAGGTACTTTTGAACTACGACCCCCTTATTGGATCGATCCTGTTCGCGGTAATGAAATCGAATGATCCCCTGGTAGATCCCTCCCCCAGGAGTTGGATCCCAGCTGAACCGTGCACCGTTCAGGGCCGTGAAATTCACACTAGAATTATTCCTTGGACGGGTAATATCAAATGGAGAGAGTATCTCAGTTTCTGCCGTTACTGTTTGAAGGCTATCAGGTTTGAGTACCGTTAGGCGATACCGACTACTCGTATTAATGGGCATCTGGGTCCGGTAAAGATGATATCCATTCTGGGTAAAGAATCCTGAATCCAGGGACCGAGAAGTCTCATCCTTGATAAGGTTTGTTGTGGAAAGAACATTCCCTCCTGGGCCCAATTCATCGAGTTGAACCTGAATGGACTTGTAATAAAGTGAGTCCGGATCCTGACTTCCACCCGCAAAACCCTGATCACCAAGATAGGTGCGGCCGATCCTCACCCATTGAGTGTCATTATCCGGATTGAGAAGACCGTAGACCGTAGCCACATCCTTCCAATCAGCATTGACATCAAGTTCATTATCGCATCCAATGACCAGAAGAAGGACAGCAGAGACGAAAAGGATCAATTTTCTCACAGTTTTTCTACGTGTTTTGAAGGTGGTCGCCAAAGTTAACAAATTTAATATTCCGTAGTTTTGAGCCGGTCCTTGCCTTTTCCATAAAGCCAACTCTCATGTCAACCTCCAAGAAAGAATTCAAGAAGATCACCACCAATTCTGTCCAGGAAATGAAGCGCAAGGGAGAGAAGATCTCCATGCTCACCGCCTACGACTTTTCGATGGCCCGTATCTTGGACGCTGCCGGCATCGATGTGTTGCTTGTGGGTGACTCCGCTTCTAATGTGATGGCGGGTCATGAAACCACCCTGCCCATTACGCTGGATCAAATGATCTACCATGCTAGTTCCGTGGTCCGTGCGGTCCAAAGAGCCCTTGTAGTGGTTGACCTCCCTTTTGGTTCCTACCAGGGAAACAGCAAGGAGGCATTGAGTTCAGCGATTCGGATCATGAAAGAATCTGGGGCTCATGCGGTCAAGCTTGAAGGTGGTATTGAAGTCCTGACTTCGGTAGAAAGGATCCTTACCGCAGGAATCCCTGTAATGGGACACCTTGGTCTGACCCCCCAATCCATCTATAAATTCGGAACCTATACCGTTCGTGCCAAAGAAGAGGCCGAGGCTTTGAAATTGATGGAAGATGCCAAAATGCTTGAAGAGGCAGGGTGTTTCGCTATCGTTTTGGAGAAGATCCCCGCACAACTTGCTGCCAAAGTGGCGAAGAGTCTTCACATTCCTGTGATCGGGATCGGTGCAGGATCCGGAGTTGATGGACAGGTCCTTGTGGTCCATGACATGCTGGGGATGACCCATGAGTTTCATCCGCGTTTTCTTCGTCGATACCTCAACCTTTATGAGGAGATCGGAAATGCGGTGCAGAATTATGTTCATGATGTAAAGACGCAGGATTTCCCAAGTCAGGATGAACAATATTGAGGAGCTTTCCCAACGGATCCTCTTTGAGGACAATCATCTTATCATTGTCAACAAGCGGGTCGGAGAGATCGTCCAGGGTGATAAGACCGGAGATGAACCACTCTCTGAACTCGTCAAACGATACATCAAGGTCACCAGGAACAAACCCGGAGATGTCTATTTGGGTGTGACCCATCGAATCGATCGCCCTACTTCGGGGTTGGTGGTTTTCGCGAAAACTTCCAAAGCTCTCTCAAGAATGAACTTGATGTTCCAGGAGAGGGAGATCAAAAAGTACTACTGGGCAATAGTGAAGATAGATCCACCTTCTGATGAAGGGACCTTGACTCACTACCTAAAAAAGAACCAGACAAAGAACAAGGCGATCATCTTCAAGCGACCCGAACCTGGGGCAAAGAAGGCTGTGCTTCACTACCGGGTTATCTCGAGGTCTGAGAACTACCTCCTTCTAGAGGTCGACCTTGAGACGGGAAGGCATCATCAGATCAGGGCACAGCTTTCCGCTATCGGTTGTCCGATCAAGGGAGATCTCAAGTATGGTTTTCCCAGATCCAACCCTGATGCCGGGATCAGTCTCCACGCCAGAGGGGTCAACTTTACCCATCCGGTTTCTGGAGAGGTCATCGATCTGGTGGCTCCTCTTCCAAAAGATGCTCTTTGGTCAGCATTGGAAAGAAATGTGGAATGATGCAGTTTTGTCGGCAAGAAGGATGAGTTATCTTTACGGAAACCCAAAGTGACCAATGAAGTACCTACCCTTGCTTGCTGTCCTTTTTCTTATCGCCTGCACTCAGGAGGAGCAGATCCGCCCCACTACTGCAAATGCGATCAAACCGGTGATCGTTATCCATGGAGGTGCAGGATTGATCAATCCCAATATTGTCAACGAGGAGTTGGAATTCTATTATCGTAAGAGCCTCGAGACGATCCTTGATAGCGGTTATACACTTCTGGAAGAGGGTATGTCTGCAGAAAAGGTTGTAGAAAGGGTTCTAAAGATGATGGAGGACGATAGCCTTTACAATGCTGGAAGGGGTTCGGTCCTGAACTCCAAAGGTCGAGTAGAAATGGATGCTTCCATTATGAGTGGGAATATTAGAAAGGCGGGTGCTGTCACAGGGATCGTGAATACCAAAAATCCCATTTCGCTTGCTCGGTTAGTAAAGGATAGTACCCAACATGTCCTCCTATGTGGAGATGGGGCAAATTCCTTCGCGAGGACGATGCAGGTCGATACCATGCCCATTGACTATTTCATTACCGGTAGACGGCATCGCCAATGGATGAAGTTGCGTCAGAAAAAATATGGTACAGGAGGATGTGTTGCACTTGATATTCATGGAAATCTCGCCGCGGGAACCAGCACTGGTGGAATGTCCGATAAATTGAAGGGTCGCGTGAGTGATGCGGCGATCATTGGCGCGGGCACATATGCCGATAATCGTCAGTGTGCCGTAAGTGCCACTGGCTGGGGAGAACACTTCATTCGGAACGTAGCTGCCTATCAGGTTTTCGCCCGAATGGAATATGGCGGCCAGGGGTTATCCGAGTCGGTGGCCAATACATTA
>JAJLJK010000090.1:0-2753 GCA_033844885.1 Bacteroidota bacterium
ATTTTTGAAATTGCCAACATGTTCATACTACCTCGGCTCCAAATTATTGTTTTCATTCTGATCCTGATGGCAGGAATGGAATGGGGAGGGGCTCCGGGAGTGATCCTGGCAGCCGTGATAGGGGTATTTATCGCCAGCAAAGTTCCCTCATTCTCAGAATCTTCGAAAGAGAAGGAAGGTAATGGAAACAACACCTCTTCTGCGGAAAGGGAAGAAGATTTTCGATTCAGCCTTCTCCTTTTGTGTGCCCTAGTGATCAAATCCGATGGAAATTCCACCCCAAATGAACTCACTTATGTCAGGAAGCAGTTCATTCACATGTTCGGAAAAGAAAAGACCAATGAGAGTTTCCGAAAATTCAATGTTTACGATCGACGTCATATTCGTCTTCGACCGGTGATCGATCGGATAAGGCGACATATCCCCTATCATTCGAGACTTCAGTTGCTCCATTTCATGTTGAATATCGGCCGTTCCGATGGGCCTTTGAATGATGCGGAGTTCCATCTCATCCACCGGATCAGTCGGCTCCTATACATTCATGAACGAGATTTTGCGAGCATGGCTGCTATGTTCGATCGTGCCAAGGGTCCGAAGCGAACCCCTGTCGAGGCGAGTTATGCAATACTAAAGGTCACACCGAATTCGACGGTTGAAGAGATCAAAAAGGCCTATCGACGGTTGGCGAGAGAATTCCACCCGGACCGGATCCAGGGGTTGGGACCCGATGTGGGAAAAGTGGCACAGGAAAAGTTCATCCGGGTTCAGGAAGCTTACGAAACCATTCGCTCAGTAAGGGGTTTTAAGTAAAAGACCTTGAACGGCTATCGGCCAATTTCCTACATTTGGCCCCACAGCCAATGAGCAAACTTCAGGAAATAAAAAGACCCATTGCCTCCGAAATGGAGGCCTTCGAGCCAAAGTTCCGTGCCTCGATGGCCAGCCGGGTTGCCTTATTGGATAAGATCACCCATTACATCGTCAAGCGAAAGGGAAAACAGATGCGACCTATGTTGGTCTTTCTGAGTGCCAAGCTTGTCGGTGAGGTCAGGGATTCCACTTACTTGGGTGCCTCCCTGATCGAGCTGATGCACACAGCCACCCTGGTCCATGATGATGTCGTGGATGATGCCAACCAAAGACGCGGATTCTTCTCCATCAACGCCTTGTGGAAAAATAAGATCGCTGTACTTGTCGGAGATTATCTCCTAAGCAAGGTTCTTTTGCTGGCGGTGAAGAATAAGGAATATGGATTGCTGGAGATCGTGTCCGGTGCCGTCCAACAAATGAGTGAAGGCGAACTACTTCAGATCGAAAAGGCCAGGAGGCTGGATATTGATGAATCGGTCTATTATGAGATCATTCAACAAAAGACCGCCTCATTGATCGCCACCTGTTGCGCAGCAGGAGCCCACTCTACCGGAGTTGAGAATGAGGTGGTGGAGAAGCTTTACGAGTTCGGCAGGAATATTGGAATGGCCTTTCAGATCAAGGACGATCTATTCGATTACCAGCTGACCAACCGGACCGGAAAACCCTCCGGCATTGATATCAAGGAGCAGAAAATGACCCTTCCGCTCATCTATGCCATCAACAACGCAGACCGGAAGACCAAGAAGTGGCTGATCAACTCCGTAAAGAATCACCATAACGATCCTGACCGGGTCGAGGAAGTGGTGAAATATGTCTTGAAAAGTGGAGGGATCGAGTATGCCGAAAAGAGAATGAACGATTTCAAAGAAGTTGGGTTACGTATTTTGTCAGAATTCCCTAACAACGAAGCAAAAATTTCTTTACTTGCTTTGACAGAATACGTTATCGAACGAACCAAATAAATCTTTCAATCTCTAATCTCACCCTTTCCTATGGACAGTATCAACATTGATTGGTCATCGATCGAGTCGATGATCATCACCTACGGCATTTCGATTGTAAAGGCGATCGTGGTTCTCATCATTGGTCTTTGGATCGTGAAGAGACTGGTCAAGGTATTCGATCGAACGATGGAAAAAAGAAATACGGATCCATCGCTTCGTGGTTTCATCCATTCGCTTGCGGACATTGCCCTTAAGATCGTCCTGGTCATAACAGTGATCTCCATGCTTGGGGTTCAGACCACTAGCTTCGTAGCCGTTCTTGGTGCCGCAGGTCTTGCAGTAGGTTTGGCCTTGCAGGGGACCCTTCAGAACTTTGCAGGAGGGGTAATGATCCTGATCTTCAAACCCTACAAGGTGGGCGACTTTATTGAAGGCGGGGGACACGCAGGTACGGTCAAGGAGATCCAGATCTTTAATTCGATCCTCAAGACCCCGGATAACAAGACCATTATCATTCCCAATGGCCAATTATCAACAAATTCGTTGGTAAATTACAGTACAGAGGACACCCGCCGGGTCGATTGGACCTTCGGTATCGCCTATGGGGATGATGCGGGGAAAGCACAGGAAGTCTTAAAAAGGATCCTCGAATCTGATAGCAGGATCCTCAAGGATCCGGCCGTTTTCGTGGAATTATCCGGACTGGCGGACAGCTCCGTCAATTTTGCCACACGGGCCTGGGTCAACTCCGCCGATTATTGGGGGGTATTCTTCGATATCAACAAACGGGTATATGAGGAATTCGCCAAAGAAGGCCTCAGCATTCCATTCCCTCAAATGGATGTCCACGTTCACAACTCGTGATCGCGGATCGAACAATTCAAGGAACCCCGAATTATCGGGGTTTTTTTATGCGTTGACCTTAGTACATTTGTT
>JAJLJK010000091.1:0-2191 GCA_033844885.1 Bacteroidota bacterium
TTATCATCGAGGATATCCTTCCAGCCACTGGTAGTGGCATCGGTAGTAGTGTTAAGTCCATTGGGATTACCGGCATCCTGATGATAGGTTATCACCGTGGTCTGACCGATCAATTGCCCAACGAACAGCATGAAAACCCCAATCAGGGCTGCCTGTAGCAATCTTCTCATCATTTTAAGGTTTCGGGTTTATTTCCAAATCGTAAAATTCCCGATAATAAACCCCGTTAGCTTGACGAGATGTTACACATGTAACCATGAGCGTTGCGCATGGAGCATAAGGTAAAATACATGCAACGCCTGAAGGCTAAAGGCTTGAAAGAAATGGATTACAAGCTGATATGTTACAGAAATGTAACTGAATAAGGACATTTTTTTGGTTACACGAACGAGGCTTAGGTTCCTCATGCGCAACAATGGTCCAACTCACTTTCTGTCTTTCCAGATAGAATATATGGCCTCTTGATCTCTTCGATCCGGCTCAGCTTCGCGTAAGGGCTCAACCTCGCGTAAAGTACGTCGACAATCTCCCGGCAATTGTTGATACAACCGGGTTCCTTCACTCTTCCATTGGATCATCTCATCTGATACCTGACGGATGATCTTTCCGGGATTCCCGACAACAAGGCTTCGGGCAGGAATCTCCGTCTTGGCCGAAATGAAACTCAAGGCGCCTATGATGCTCTCGCGGCCAATGACCACATCATCCATCAGGACGGCATTCATGCCGATCAAACTATTCTCACCAATGCTGGCGCCGTGGATGATCGCCCCATGACCGATGTGTGCCCCTTGTTTCAAATGAACGGTAGTACCTGGAAACATATGGATCACACAATTCTCCTGAACATTGCAACCATCTTCAATGATGATCTTTCCCCAATCGCCTCGGATCGCAGCGCCTGGACCGACATAAACATCCTTCCCAATGAAAACATTCCCTGTCACATTGGCCTGGGGGTGAATGAATGCGGTTTCGTCAATGACCGGGATGAACCCATCGAACTCATAAATGGCCATGGTCTATCGGTATTTCCAATTAAGGTCCTTGCCCTGACGCATCAGGTCAAGCGATTTTTCCAACCTCCTATTTCGCGTCTCCTCCTTTTTGGCACTATTGATATGATCGGCGAAATCCCTTTGAGAGGAAGGCGGTAGCCCATCGAAGAATTCTCGGATGGACGGTTCTTTTTCAAATGCCTCTTTCAGCTCTTTAGGAATCAAAAGCCTTTTGGAGGCCATCTTCACCTTTTTCCCCTGGATTTGGTTGTTCAACGCCTCAGCGACATAGCTACGCACCTTTTCATCTGGAACGTCATCTTCATGCTGAAATCTCCATTGCCTGAGGGCTTGGGTCGAATCCGCCGCAGCGATCAACACATTTTCGGGATCTTCAAGTAAGGCTCCTTGATAGAACCATAGTGATACATACTCCTTGAAAACGGCCATCGAAACGACATTCCCCTGATTCATATAGGTCGGAGATCCCCACTTCACTCCTTCCTCGAGATCCATGGATAATAGGATGGATCGCAATTTCTGGAGAATGGGACGGCTCCAAGAATCTCCTTTCTTTCGGATATATTCATCTACCCGAGGGTCCATAACTACAGATTGGTGTTCTCCAAGATCGTGGCATATCCCTGTCCCACGCCAATGCACATGGTGACCAAGGCATATCGTTTGTGGGTCTTGTTGAGTTCGATGGCAGCACTTTGCAGGATCCTTGCCCCACTCATTCCCAGCGGGTGACCCAAGGCAATGGCCCCACCATTTGGATTGATTCGTGGATCGCTATCCTCCAGACCCAACTTTCGGGTACAGGCAAGAACCTGTGCAGCAAAGGCTTCGTTTATTTCAATGATATCCATATCATCAAGTGTCAACTGGGCCTTGTCCAAAGCTTTCTGAGAGGCAAAGACAGGGCCGATGCCCATGATCCGTGGTTCTACACCCGCTACTCCACTACTTACCACACGTGCCAAAGGCCGCAGGCCATGCTCCTTGACTCCTCGATCAGAAGCCATCAGTAGGACACCTGCTCCATCATTCAGACCGGAGGAGTTTCCGGCCGTGACTGAACCATTCTGACGAAAGGCCGGACGCAGGTTCCCGAGAACCTCCAAAGTGGTCCCGGGCTTTACAAATTCATCGGCTCCAAACAATTCAGGATCCCCTTTTCGTCTGGGGAT
>JAJLJK010000092.1:0-1610 GCA_033844885.1 Bacteroidota bacterium
CCGAATCTTTGCAGCGAAAATCTAATCCACAAAAACAGCTCAAATGAAGAGTACGCTTAAATTCGGAATTTTCGCCCTCGCCCTCGCTGCGAGTGTTACTTCCTGTAAGAAGGATGATCCAGTTGATCAACCGGTTGATAACTCAACGGTCTTCACTGAATCCACCCTTAAGGATGAGGACGGAAATGTAGTTGAAACTATTTTAACTGTCGATGATCGCGGTGAAGGAATCGGAACCCGCACCCTTACCAAGGATAAAACCTGGGTTCTCGATGGTTTTGTTTTCGTGAACAGTGGCCAGACCCTGACCATTGAAGCCGGAACAGTCATCAAAGGTAAATCAGGACAAGGTGAGAACGCTTCTGCATTGATCGTTGCCCGTGGTGGAAAGATCGAAGCCAACGGAACTGCAACCATGCCGATCGTTATGACCGCTGAGGCTGATAAGATCCGTCAGAAAGCCGATGGCACTGGTTTCGAGAATGGTGGAAATCTGAATCCTACCACCTCTGGTCTTTGGGGAGGTCTGATCATCCTCGGAAATGCTGACGTTACTTCTGCTACCACTGAGCGCGCTATCGAAGGTATCCCTACCTCAGAGAAGCGCGGACTGTATGGTGGAAACGATGACAACGACAACTCTGGTACTGTCAAGTATGTATCGATCCGTCACGGAGGAACTGATATCGGTGCAGGGAATGAGATTAACGGTATCACCCTTGGAGGTGTTGGAGCCGGAACCACTATTGAGAATATCGAGATCATCGCAAATGCGGATGATGGGATTGAATTCTTCGGAGGAAATGTAAATGTGAAGTACTTGCTTGTTACCAATGCTGGTGATGACGCGATCGATTATGACGAAGGTTATAAAGGAATGGTACAGTTTGCCTTTGTATACAACCCTGGTGATCGCGGAGGTGAGCACGATGGTGGTCCTTCGGACTGTGAGGACTGTATGCCATACGCAACCCCAGTTTTTGCTAACATCACTTCAATCAACACCAACAACTCTGGTCGTGCAATTACCTTCCGCGACAATGCAGGTGGTGAATACTGGAACTCCATCTTCCAGGGCTATTCCAAGGCTATTGACATCGAGGACCTCAACAGTGGAGAGGATAGTGAAGCTCGCTTCCAAGCCGGTGACCTCAAATTGAACAACAATATTCACTGGAACATGGCTTCCAATGATGCTGCCAATCAGATCATCACCAGCGGTGACATCACTGGAACTGATCTTCTCGGTGGAACTTCCGGAAACCAAGTGATCGACCCCATGTTGAACAACGGGGTGATCGGTATCGGTGATGCAGCTGTATGGCCTGCAGGTCTTCCTGCCTTCTTCCAACAAGTGAACTACAAGGGCGCTTTTGACCCAGCTGCCGGTTCACGTTGGATCGATGGTTGGACTGCTACTGATGTATTTTCAGTGATCCAATAATTTTTCCCTGATAAATTTTCCCCCTAGGCATCCCTTTGGAAACAAAGGGGTGCCTTTTTTCCAAACCAACGCGCTTTTTTACTTAGAAATCCAACAATTCGTAAGCAATGAATCGTAAGATCGGAATCCTTACCACACTGCTTTCAATGATGAGCATTCTTGCCCT
>JAJLJK010000093.1:0-10001 GCA_033844885.1 Bacteroidota bacterium
CCCAGCGTTCATACTTGTTTCCCATGAACATCCAGTAGATCCGAAAAATGAATCCAATGGTGAAAATATAGGCGGCAGCGAAGTGGATGAACCGAACTGTTCCGAACCAATATCCAAAGCTGGCCTCATGACCTTGCTGTATGGCAGGTGGATTGGCCATGATCAGACCGCTGATGATCAGGATGGTGATCGAGGCGGCATTGATCCAGTGGAAGAACCGAATGGGCAAAGAGAACACGTAAACGCGTCTCATGACCTTGTGATTTAATCCGATTTGATGCGTACTCATGATCAGAAGATTTCCAGATCGTGCTCATACTTATTTCCACGGTCATCATACAGGTGCACTGCACAGGCCATGCATGGGTCAAAACTGTGGATGGTCCGAAGGATCTCAACAGGTTTTTCAGGATCAGCCACTGGAGTACCGATCAAGGACTCTTCATAGGCAGACCTTTGTCCTTCGGGATCCCTTGGTGAACTGTTCCAAGTGCTTGGCACGATCAACTGATAGTTCTCGATCTTTTTGTCCTTGATGACGATCCAGTGGGCGAGGGCACCTCTTGGGGCTTCCATCATTCCAACCCCTTTTGCCAGATCTGGCCAGGTGCTACGTTTCCATTTTTCGGTGTTGGCCATTCGCTCATCACCATTCTTGATGTTGGACATCAGGTTATTCATGAATTCGATTCCCCAATCGGCAACGAGTTGGGTTTCGATCGCCCTTGCTGCAGTTCGTCCAAGGGTTGAGAAAAGAGCGCTGGCTGGCACTTTTAATATGCTGAGTACAGAGTTGACGGTCTCTACGAACTCCTCACGGCCGCTGGCATAACCCACCAAAACTCTCGCCAATGGTCCTACCTCCATCGCCTTGTCCTTCCAACGTGGGGTCTTCACCCAACTGTACTTGTCCTCAACATTCAAATGCGTGTAAGGCGGCATTGGGCCGGTATAGTTCATCTTGGATTCGCCCTCCCATGGGAATTTCCCACGATCGTCGCCATCCGAATAGCTATACCAACTGTGTTTGATGTATTCTTTGATCTGATCGGGATCCTTGGCGTCCAGATCGACCACCTCATTCAGGTTGCGATTGAGGATGATCCCTCTTGGGAACTTGAAACTGCTTACATCAGAATATCCTCTTGTGGGAAGATCCCCGTAGGCCATGTAGTTTTGAAGCCCACCGCCAATGCCACCCCAATCGAGGTAGAAGGGTGCCACCGCAAGGACATCCGGGACATAAACTTGCCGAACAAAGGTTCTGGCCTCTTCCAGGAGTTGTTGAACATGTGCCAATCTTTCTGCATTGAGGGCATTTGCCTCATTCGTGTTGATGGCACAGGCCATTCCACCCACCAAATAATTCGGGTGAGGGTTCTTTCCGCCGAAGATGGTGTGAACCTTGACGATCTCCTTCTGCCATTCCAGGGCTTCGAGATAGTGGGCTACGCCCATCAGATTCACTTCGGGTGGCAGTTTGTATGCCGGGTGTCCCCAATATCCATTGGCGAAGATCCCAAGTTGACCACTTTCCACGAACTTCTTTAACCGGTTTTGAACATCTCTGAAGTAACCGGGGGAACTTTTGGGATGGTGGGAAATACTACGTTGGATCCTGCTGGTTTCTTCCGGATCGGCTTTGAGTGCACTGACCACATCTACCCAATCCAGGGCATGTAAGTGATAGAAATGAACGACGTGATCCTGCATGTATTGAGCCACCTCCATAAGATTGCGAACCAGTTCTGCATTGGGAGGAATGGTGATGTCCAGAGCATCCTCAACGGCCCGAACCGAAGTGAGAGAGTGTACCGTGGTACAGACTCCACAAACGCGACCGACAAAAGCCCACGCATCTCTTGGATCTCGGCCCTTCAATATCTCCTCAAGGAGACGGACCATGGTACCGGAACTGTAGGCATCTACGACCTTGCCGTCCTTGACCTCTACTTCAACTCGAAGGTGTCCCTCTATTCGGGTCACCGGATCTATGACTAATCTATCGGACATGATGCTCAGTATTATTGTTTGTTTTCATCGATCCGACCATCATCGACGGTCTTTCTGATGATCTTTCCTTTCTGAATATTGGTAGCGACTGCGTGCACGGCCAATCCTGCACCGACGGCCGCTCCGGCAATGGCACCGATCTTATCGGCATTGCTTTCGATGCCGAAACCGGGGAAACTGCTGAGGCGCTCATAGAATGGGCCATTGTCCCAGAAGTTCTCTTCACTACATCCGATACATCCGTGCCCGGATTGGATCGGGAAACTGGTTCCCTCATTCCAGCGCATCACGCCACAGGCGTTATAGGTCACCGGACCGCGGCAACCCAGTTTGTAGAGGCAATATCCTCTCTTGGCATTCTCGTCATCCCATGATTCGGCAAAGAGTCCGGCATCATAATTCGGACGACGATAACAGGTATCGTGAACCCGACGGCTATAAAATGCCTTGGGTCTTCCGATATTATCAAGCTGTGGGATCCTGTCAAAGGCCAGGACGTGAACGATCACACCTGCCATGACCTCACCGATAGGTGGGCAACCTGGCACCTTGATAATGGGTTTGTCCTTGATGATCTTGTGAATCGGGGTCGCCCTGGTTGGGTTGGGCTTGGCACTTTGCACACAACCATTGCTCGCACAACTTCCCCATGCAATGATTGCCTTGGCGCCTTCTGCGGCTTCTTTGAGTATGTCAAGCGAGGATTTCCCTCCAATACAACAATAGACCCCATCTCCGCCCATGGGAACCGAACCTTCGATCAACAATATGTACTCCCCATAGCTTTCCTGGATGGTATCATGAAGGGATTTTTCCGCCATATGGCCAGATGCCGCCTGAAGGGTCTCAGTGTAGTTCAATGAGATCTTGTCCAGTAGGATATCGGCAACAATGGGGTGGGAAGACCGCAGGAATGATTCACTGCAGCAGGTACACTCCTGAAAGTGCATCCAGATCACCGGAGGCCTTTTTTTGGTCTCCAAGGCTTTGACAACCTGTCCCACCGCACTGGACTCAACGCCAATGAAGGCAGCCATCATGGCAGAGAACTTCAGAAAGTCCCTGCGCGAATAACCCTTGTCGATCATGTCGTTGTAGACGGTCCGGGGGGGAGTACTTGTTTTCATACGAATAGATTTTTTGGAGGAACCCCCAATTCAGTACCCATCAATGTAGCTGACTTCCAATTGCTTGAGGATGAGTATCGTCAGGAAAAAACCTGAGAAATCTCAGTTTTCAAGTTGAGATACGTCACATTTCGGGTGAATGGGAAGTGCTACTTTTTGATAAACCAAAATCATTGATCATGAAGAGATTAGCACTCCTCCTTGCGATGAGCCCACTTTTGATGGTGGCGCATCCCGGACACGGTCCAGTGGATCATGGCCCTGCGCATTATCTGATCACTCCCGAGCATCTTCTTGGAACCCTTATGGTCGCCATCCTTGCCTTTGGAGTTTATCGTCTGGTTCGGTCCGGATCGAAAAAGAATGCATGAGGTAAGTATCATATTGAGTATTGTCGATCGTGCGGCAGAGGTGGTTCAACAGAATCATGGGAAGGCCGTTGGAAAGATCGAACTCGAGATCGGTGAACTCGCCGGGATCGAATGGACCAGTTTTGATTTCGCGTGGGAGCCGGCAGTTCGTGATTCCGTTCTGTCCAAGGCCAAGCGGGTGGTCCACAGGATCCCGGGAATCGCCGTTTGTTCACGATGCGAAAAGGAATTCCAAAAGGTCAAACTCTTTGATCCTTGTCCCGAATGTGGAGAATATCTCCATCACCTGAAAAGTGGAAAGGAATTGCGCATCAGATCCATCACAATCACCTAACAACAGAAAAGATATGTGTTCAACTTGCGGATGCAGTCAGCCGGCAGAGGCTGTGACCATTACCATGGCAGGAAAGGCCTCAGACAGAGACCACGGTCACTCCCATCACGATCATCACCATCATCATGGTCATCACCACCATGAACATCATCACGAAAGTGGTCATTCTCACTCTACCGAGATCGACCTGGAAGTGGAGATCCTTGAAAAGAACAATCGATTGGCAGAGAGGAACAGGGGATATTTCATGGCGAAGAACATCCATGCCATTAATCTGGTGAGCTCTCCAGGAAGCGGTAAAACCTCCCTTTTGGAAGAGACCATCCGAAGGTTAAAGGACAAACGCGATATATATGTAATAGAAGGTGATCAGCAGACGATGAACGATGCGAACCGTATCGATGCGGCTGGTGCCAGGGCCATTCAGATCAATACTGGAAAGGGGTGCCATTTGGATAGCCATATGGTCCTTCATGCGATCGAGGATCTTAAGCCCTCCGAGAACAGCCTTCTTTTTATCGAGAATGTAGGGAATCTGGTCTGCCCAAGTCTCTTTGACCTTGGTGAAGGAGACCGGGTGGTGATCATCTCTACCACTGAGGGGGACGACAAGCCCCTGAAATATCCAACGATGTTTGAGACCTCACAGATCTGTGTCATCAACAAGATCGATCTGTTACCCTATGTTCGATTCGATGTGGAAAAGGTGAAGGAGTATGCTCGCCGGATCCAGCCCAATATCCAATTCATCGAACTATCTGCCACAGAGGGAGCCGGAATGGAAAATTGGATCAACTGGTTGATGCAGGATCAATGATCATGGCTGCATGGGAAGTACATATCGAAGGTCGAGTTCAGGGGGTGGGTTTCCGACCCTTTGTCAAACGATTGGCAGATTCGTACCATATCCCAGGCGTGGTGCTGAATACGCCCGAAGGGGTTGTGATCCGATTTTCATCGGATGAGCTCACAAGGGATGAATTTATTGCCGAACTCCTTTCACGTCCCCCATCAGCCGCCAGGATCATTCACCATGAACAGTTCTCTTTAGAAAAGGAATATGAAGGTCCCTTTAAAATAATATCCAGCGAAAGCGAAGGGCCTTCCCGGTTAATGATCCCACCGGATATCGCCATGTGTTCCTCGTGTCGGGCTGAGGTAAATCGAAAAGACGATCGACGGGAAGGTTATGCTTTCACTACCTGTACCCAATGCGGCCCACGCTTTTCGGTAATGACCGATATCCCTTACGACCGGGATCGAACCACCATGAGCCGGTTCAAAATGTGTCCCTCTTGTCAATCAGAGTATGAGGAGACCAAGGACCGTCGTTTCCACTCTCAAACCCAGTCCTGTCAGGATTGTGGAGTTAGCCTGTTTTTTCTGAAAGGAGGGATGCCCGACCGTGACCCGATTGACCATTCGATCGAGATCCTCAAAAGGGGAGAAATATTGGCTTTAAAAGGGATCGGTGGGTTCTTGCTTCTGGTGGATGCAAGCAATGAGGAATCGGTTATTAAGCTCCGTGAACGAAAACACAGACCGAGTAAGCCCTTTGCCTGCCTTTTCCCATCAGAAGATATGGTTCGAGAACTCACCTTGGCCGATACAAGGGAGATCGAACAGATGAAAAGCCCCGAAGCTCCGATCGTTCTGGTGACCATCAAAGAGGAGGGAAGAAGGGTGCTTGGTTTTGATCAATTGGCCCCGGGGTTGGATCGTATCGGCATTATGCTACCCTATGCTCCTCTCCTTGAATTGATTGCTCATGGTTTTGGTGCCCCATTGATCGCTACCAGTGCCAATGTGTCCGGTTCTCCCATTATCTATCGGGATGAAGATGCTTTGGATCATCTTTCTTCTCTTGCGGATGCTATCCTCACCAATGATCGAGAGATTGTCGTCCCACAGGATGATTCCGTTACCATTATTTCCCGCCAAGGTCAATTCATCCCAATTCGACGATCCAGAGGGTATGCCCCTACCATCCTTAACCAAAGCATCAAACTGGCGGATGGCTTGTTGGCTATGGGTGCTGAGATGAAAAGTGCGTTTGCATTTAGCCATCTCGGAAATCTATATCAGAGCCAGTTCCTGGGTGATGGGTCACTATACGAGTCTCAATCATCCTATGAACACTCATTACAGCATTTGAGAGGCCTTTTGAGATTCAACCCTTCAAAGATCCTGATCGATTCACACCCGGATTATTTTTCTTCTCAATTTGGTCGACGAATCGCCAATGAGGAAGGTGTTGACTTCCAACCAATTCAACATCACGAGGCTCACTTTGCTTCGGTTCTTTGGGAAAACGACCTGCTATTGTCTGAGAAACCCATCCTTGGAGTGATCTGGGATGGAACCGGTTGGGGGCCAGATGGTCGGGTATGGGGAGGTGAGTTCTTTTTGGCGAACGAGGATTCCATTCAACGGATTGCCCATCTTACACCTTTCCAATTGCTTTCTAACGAGCGGATGATGAAAGAGCCGCCCGTTGCTACCTTATCTACATTTTTTCCCGGTGAACCCAATAAAGAATGGCTAAAAGATTGTTTTTCGGACCCTGAATATTCCATCCTGCATCAGCTATTGGAACGAGGAGGTATGGAGACAACCAGTATGGGTCGGTTGTTCGATGCGGTCGCCGGTCTGATCCTTCGGATCCAGCACAATACCTATGAGGGCGAGGCGGCATTGAAACTTCAAGGGTTAGCCGAAGGTGCGGTGGACGTAAGTTGGAACCCATATGAGCTTTCCCTTTCGGGGGAAGATCTGCAAGTATCCAACCTAATGATGCAGATCCAAGATGACCTTGCGATTCATACAGAAAGTAGAGTAGCTCTTAGGTTTCACCAAACCCTGGTCGAGTGGATCGCACGAGTGGCCAGCCGTCAGGGGATTCTGGATGTGGCCTTCAGTGGAGGTGTTTTCCAGAACACTCTGCTGGTGGACATGATCCACTTACGACTAGGTCATGACCACCAACTCCATTTCCATCGACAACTTCCACCCAACGATGAATCCATCCCTATGGGACAGATCGCCTGGATGACCATGATGGAAGGTTTGAAAACTGAAGAAGAACGAAAGAATAACAGCGATGTGTTTAGCAGTACCCGGTAAATTGACCCAGCTTACAGTAGATGGGGATCCCCTATTTAGAATGGGGTTGGTGAGTTTTGGTGGAGTAATGAAGGAAGTGAACCTTTCCATGCTTCCCGAAGCCAGGATCGGTGATTACCTAATGGTACATGTTGGGGTTGCCCTCAGCATTGTGGATGAAGAAGAGGCTCGAACCACAGTGGATTATTTGCGGAAGATGGGCGAATTCCCCGAAGAACTCGAAAAACCTGACGAGTCATGAAACACCTAGAGGAATATCGGGATGCCGAGCTTTCGAAGATCCTGATCGAAAAAATAAAAGCAACGGTTACCCAGCCATGGGCGATCATGGAGATCTGTGGCGGCCAGACCCATTCACTGGTCCGAAATGGGATTTTGGGTCTTCTCCCCAAAGAGATCCAAATGGTTCACGGTCCAGGATGTCCGGTCTGTGTCACTCCCCAACATATGATCGATCGAGCCATTGAGCTTGCTCAGACCCCAGGGGTCATCCTTGCTAGTTTTGGGGATATGCTACGAGTGCCGGGAAACGAGGGAAGTCTCTTGAAGGCCAAAGCCAATGGAGGAGATGTCAGAGTCGTCTATTCCCCTCTTGAGGCGGTGGAGATCGCGAAGCGAGAACCGCAAAGAGAAGTGGTCTTCTTTGCCGTCGGATTCGAAACCACCGCACCTGCCAATGCACTGGCTATCCTTCAAGCAGATTCCCTGGGTTTAAAGAACTTTTCCCTTTTGGCATCCCATGTCCTTGTTCCACCTGCCATGGAGGCCATTTTGGGAGCCGGAGATAATATCATTCAGGGTTTCCTTGCCGCCGGACATGTCTGTACGGTGATGGGAACCGAGGAATATCATGCGGTTGCTGAGCGCTTTCAGGTCCCGGTTGTGATCACCGGTTTCGAACCCGTGGATCTTCTGAGAGGTATTCTCAAACTGATGGAAATGCTCGAATCCGATGACCATTCAGTGCAGAATGCCTATGCACGGGTAGTGCGTTTGGACGGGAACCCTCAGGCGAGAAAGAATCTTTCCTCTGTTTTTGAAGTCATTGATAAGGATTGGAGAGGAATTGGTCAGATCCCAGGATCCGGATTGGGAATCCGTCAGGAATTTGCTAAATATGACGCCATTCAAAAGTTTCAACTTCGGTTCGACGAGGAGATCCATCACAATGGATGTCGGGCAGGAGAGGTCCTAAGAGGTGCTCTCAAGCCGGACCAGTGTCCCTTCTTCGGAAAACAATGTACACCTCTCAATCCAAGGGGAGCCCCAATGGTCTCTTCCGAGGGCGCCTGTAGTGCCTATTATCACTACCAAATCGAACCTAGTCATGCAGAATGATCTGAATTTCTATAGGTTTTCCCTGAATTGTCCGCTCCCTGAGTTGGATATGGATACCATTGTTCTAGGACATGGTAGTGGGGGGTTATTGACCAATCAATTGTTGGATAAAGGAGTATTTGATCTCTTCAAGAACGCAGATCTTCAACAAAGACACGATGGGGTCCTATTGCCGACCAATGGGCAAGTGGCCTTTACTACCGATAGCTTTGTAGTGTCTCCCATTTTCTTTCCCGGAGGCAATATTGGTGACCTGGCGGTGAATGGAACGGTGAACGATCTTGCCATGTGCGGTGCCCGACCCAAATATCTTTCGCTGGCCTTTATCCTGGAAGAAGGGCTGGCGATGAAGGATTTTTGGGAGATCCTACTCACTATACGCAATGCGGCAGAGAAGGCAGGCGTGCAGATCGTTACAGGAGATACCAAGGTAGTGGATCGAGGAAAGGGTGATAAGATTTTCATCAACACAACCGGGATCGGCGAAAGGATCGATGGTGCCGATATTGATCATCGTCGGATAACGCCGGGAGATAAGATCATCGTCAGTCATGGAATTGCCCACCACGGAATGGCCATCATGCTTGAACGCGAAGGATTGAAATTCGAGGCGCCTATTCAAAGTGATAGCCGACCGGTACATGTTCCGGTTCAGAGGCTTTTGGAAGAATTGGGGGGTCAGGTGAAATTGCTCAGAGATCCCACAAGGGGTGGTGTGGCAACCGTCCTGAATGAGATCGCATCTCAATGCTCTCTCGGAGTAGATCTAGTCGAAAAGAGCATACCCGTGGATCCTGTCGTTGCCAGTGCCTGCGAGGTCCTTGGTCTGGATCCGCTCTATGTGGCCAATGAGGGGGTATTCATCGCTGTGGTGGAAGATGGAGCCGAGAGCAGAGCTCTGGGGATCCTTCGGTCATTTGAAGAGTGCCGGCAAGCCGAGGTCATCGGAATGTTCACCGAAGACCATCCACGAAAGGTGTTGATGAGTAGTGGAATTGGCGGTCGTCGCGTTGTCAATATGTTAGCCGGTGAGCAGTTGCCGAGGATCTGTTGATCCCATTTCAAAGAGAACTCAGGGAAAATAAAAAACCCCGGGTAAAAGCCCGGGGTTTGATCTAATGTTTCAGATCCTTAATTCGATTTCTTCATTCCTTCTTCGATCATTCCATAGAACTGATCAAGTTTGGGAAGTACTACAATCCGGGTACGACGATTGGCTGCACGACCTTCTTTGGTATCGTTTGAGGCTACAGGCAAGTAGTAACTACGTCCAGCTGCAGTCATGCGCTTGGGGTCGACATTGAAGTCATTTTGAAGCACACGGACAATCGCTGTGGCGCGCTTCACGCTAAGATCCCAGTTGTCGAGAATTCCTTCGGTTTTAATGGGCACATCATCGGTATGTCCCTCGACCATGATCTCGATGTCGGGTTTGTTCTGAAGAACCTTGGCCACCTTGCCAAGAACATCACGAGCTTCTTTGGAGATGCCGGTGCTCCCGCTGCGGAATAGAAGTTTATCAGAGATGCTGATGAAGACCACGCCTTTTTCTACGTTGATCTGAACATCATCATCGCTCATGTCCCCAAGAACTCCCTTCAAGCTGGTCACCAATGCAAGGGTTACGCTATCCTTTTTGTTGATAGCATCCTGCATGGTCTGGATCTTCATATCCTTTTCCTTCATGCTTTCGAG
>JAJLJK010000094.1:0-6784 GCA_033844885.1 Bacteroidota bacterium
GTTGTCAATGAATGGAAGGAGAGAGGTTTGACGGATAATAGTATCGAAAAACTCATTCCTCTTCTGGATGTTCAGGGTTCAGATACCGACCAACTTGCCTTTCTCGGTAGACTGTTCCATGATAACGAGATCGGGAAAAAAGGGATCGAGGAGATCTCATTTGTTCTGGAGAATATTCGTGAATTAGGGCTAAAGACCTCCGAGCTGCACATTGACCTTACCCTGGCAAGGGGATTGAACTATTACACTGGTGCCATTTTCGAAGTGGAAGCCAAGGGAGTTGAAATGGGTTCTGTAGGAGGAGGTGGAAGATATGATGACCTTACCGGGATATTCGGATTGAAGAATATGTCAGGAGTTGGGATCAGCTTCGGACTCGATCGCATCTATTTGTGCTTGGAGGAATTGGATCTGTTTCCAAAAGATAGTATGACATCCTCGAGGGTACTGTTTGCCAATTTTGGAGATGAGGAGGCTCGTTATGCCACACGTCTGATCAACACTCTCCGCAGTGAGGGCATTGCTTCTGAACTGTACCCCGACAAGGCCAAAATGAAAAAGCAATTCGACTACGCGGAAAAGAAAGGCATTCCTTTCATGGCTCTGGCTGGATCCGAGGAGATGACCCATGGTATGACAGTTTTGAAGGATCTGGCGAGTGGAGAACAACGCAGCCTGGAACCGGATGAACTTTTGGAGGTTCTGCGTTCCGGTGCATTTCCTGAGAATGTCTAGATCATTACCACTCTTCACGTTTCTGCTGCTGGTTCATTCCTTTTCGGGTTGGGCTCAGGGAGTGATGGAGGGTAGAGTGGTGGATGATTCGAATGGGGAACCCATTCCGGGTGCCGTGGTACAGGTGCATCCCCCGGAACGATCGGTGATCACCAATGAGATCGGTTTTTTTTCATTCACCAATCTTCCGCCCGGAAAGCTTCACTTTCATTTTCTTGCCCCGGGATACGAGGCTTGGGAAGGGTCTTTTGATACCAAGAACGCCAATTATCTAATCATTCGACTCAAGCCTACTTTCATCGAATTAAAAGAGATCGTTGTGGAGGATGCCACCTTTTCAGAAGGTACCCGAAAGAGTTCATTGACAACGGTCGCCATTGATGATGAACAACTGAAGGATCCCTCACAGAACACCTTTGCTGAGGCTTTGGCAAAAACCCCGGGAGTGGATTTTATCAATACCGGAGTGGGTATTGCCAAACCTGTCATCCGGGGGATGACAGGGGTTCGGATCCAGGTGAATAATCAGGGGATAAAACAAGAAGGCCAACAATGGGGTCTGGATCATGGACTGGAGGTCGATCCCTTCAGTGTGGAAAGGGTAGAGGTGGTCAAGGGTGCGGCTGCTTTGCAATTTGGTGCAGAAGCGACAGGAGGGGTGATCAGGATCCTTCCTGATCCTGTTCCGATCGAGACTTTTTCGGGTAGGGTTTCCGGGATCTATCGAAGCAATAACCAACACATTGGAACAGGGTTAAAGATATCCTCGCGAAAGGGTCGTTTCTTCAGTATCGGCAGGTTCTCTAGATCATCCTGGAATGATTATCGGGTTCCATCGGATGAATTCCTTTACAATGGGGTTTACCTTCCCATTGTCGATAGGACACTGAAGAACACTGCGGGTTCCGAAATTTCTGCAGGCCTGGTTACGGGTTGGATAGGAGATAGGTCAACCATACGATTGAACACATCGTGGTGGAATCAACGATCCGGACTCTTTTCAGGTGCAACCGGGATTCCGCGATATTTTGATATCATCGATCTCGGGTCCACTTCGGATATCGATCTGCCAAGACAGGATAATTCGCATTGGCGAGCCTCATTGGATGGTCAACATGGATTGTGGGATGGTTGGCTGAAATGGGATCTCGGGATTCAGTACAATGAACGTCGAGAGGAGTCCGATCCAAAGAGCCACGGACTTCAATACATCGGTCCTGAGGACTCGTTGGCCCTGCGATTGGATCTACTGACCGTGTCCTTCAGTCCTCATTATCGGATCTCTCGAGGAAGATGGGACATTACATCAGGCTTCGACCTCCAGTTCCAAAACAATACCAAAAGTGGTTGGGAATACTTGCTTCCGGATTTCAAAAGATATTCGGAATCCATCTATTCAGTCACGAGATATTCAGTCAATGAAAAATTGTCGATCACCGGTGGGGTACGATTCGAATGGGTTCAGGTGAATTCTCAGGAACACTATCAACCATACTACAATGATCCTGATTCCGCGGTCCTTCGGTCCCCGGTCATCGATAAGAATTGGTCGAATTTGGCACTTTCACTGGGAGTTTCGAAACAATTTGCACAGACCTGGGTCGCGCGTTACAATCTGAGTCGAACGTTTAGGATTCCCCAGGTGGTGGAATTGGCTGGAAATGGGGTTCATCATGGAACGTTTCGGCATGAGGTAGGCAATCCTGATCTCGAGCCAGAGAGGGGCTGGCAGCTTGACCTTTCCGTTGAAGGTGAAGGCAAGAACTGGTTCACCCGTATCGGGGGATATGGATATTGGTTCAGCAATTATATTTACCTGTCTCCCTCCGGCCGATTCTCGCCTCTGCCGGATGCAGGTCAGTTGTATGTGTATCGTCAGGACGAGGTATTTTACATGGGAGTGGAGGCACTGGTGGAATATCACCCATTGAAGCAGATCCACCTTTCCACACAGATCTCATATGTGAACACAATCAATCTGAACTCGGGCTACAGTCTTCCATTCACTCCCCCATTGAATGGTTTGGTTTCCGCTTCTTTCGATTTCCCGTTGGATAGAAACGATCGTTGGAAAGGGTCTTTCAATATCTCCACAGAATGGGCCTCTGATCAAGACCGGGTGGATCGGAATGAGATGCCTACTCCAGGCTATATCCTGTACCACGCAGGTATTCAAATCGGAAGGGATTGGAAGGGTTGGGGAATCCAACTGAACCTTCAAGCCAAGAATATTTGGGATACACCCTACCTGAAACACCTGTCCAGATATCGACTTCTTAACCTTTCTGAGCAAGGAAGGAACCTTGCTGTTGGACTGACCGTACACTTTTAATGTAACACCGTTGCATTTATCAGGTATCCTTTTATATTTGCAACAACGTTTCAATTAAATTACGCATATGAATAGGACCATCCTACTTTCCCTGTTTTTCATAACCCTGTTTTCCTCCTGCAAGAAGGAAGAGGAAAGGGATACTCAGCGACCTGTGATCTCCAATGCCTTGGTTGATGGAGAGGATCATGATATTGAGTTGACTGCAGGATTGGATTTTAGACTTACTGCCTTGGTGAATGATGATCGCAATCTGGGGCAGTTCAAGGTGGATATTCACGACGATTTTGACGGACACGATCACGGAAGGATCATGGCCAAATGGGCAGATGTGATCATTGAAGACATTTCAGGTACCGAGGCTAATATCGATCGGATGATCCCAGTTCCGCAGGATGCACTTGCAGGACCATACCATATGATCCTTAGAGCTCTGGATGCTGAGGGGAACGAAAGTGAGTTCGTTCAGATGACCTTGATCGTGAAGAATGGGTCTGAGCCCATGATCTCTGTAAATGACCCGGATCTATCCGCCGAATTTCCTATAAATCGGAACGATACCCTATCTCTTGTTGGAACGGTTGTGGAGGATGTCGACCTCACTGAGGTACTCGTTTCCCTTCGGCCAGGTGCAGTCCATGATCACGGGAGACTTTCGGCAGAGGTTCTCTTTGAAAAGGATTTTGATCTTCCGGGAAGTTCAGATACCAGTTGGGATATGCAATTGGATGGAGATTTAAATATTCCGATCCCGGCGGATGCTGAAGTGGGTGATTATACCTTACTCATCGTGGCCAAGGACTCGCAGGGAAATCTGGGTATCTTTGAAGCCATCATTGAGGTGATCTGAAATGACGAACTCCAGAAAAGCATTAAAGGAACATGGGCTTAGGGTGACCGAAGCCAGGGAGGTGGTGATGGAGGCCTTCCGAGATTCGGAACAAGCTCTCACGATCTCCGATATTCGTGACCGTATTGGCGACGATCAGGATAGGATCACATTATATCGAACGCTGAAAAGCTTCGAAGAGGCCGGGTTGATCCATAGGATCCCAGATGAGGAACACAGTGTCAAATATGCCTTGTGTCCAGAGAGTTGCCATCCGGGAGATCATGATCATCATCACGCACATTTCACTTGCAAGGTCTGTGGAAAGACCCGTTGTATCTATGAGGTTTTCGTGCCCAGGGTGTCCACTCCTCAGGGAATACGGGTAGAGTCTGCCGAGTTGATTCTTACCGGGGTCTGTGAGAATTGCCAGGGTTAAATTCCAAGGATCTTTGCATCAACCCTGAAGTTAGAAAGTGCCTTTATTCGAACGGACTGTGTGATCAACTGGTCTGTGACCACTTCCACCTCTAAATAGAATTCATCCTTTTTGATGTATTCCTGAAGGTCGGCATCGGTTGTGAAAAGAGATAATTGCTGGCCCTGCCCATCTGGAATGTCATTTCGATAGGCGACGAGTTGCGAGTTCAATCCGGAGGCGTTGATGTAGATCTCCACACTTTTCAAAAAGTCGAAATTCTGCGATGGAGGGTTCTCGATGTAGAGATTCAATTCCGTCAGCTTGATCTCCTGAATTAGGTCCTTCCTTGTATCATTATTTTCGAACCGGGTACTGCTATTGGTCTGAATATCAGGGGTATTGACGGCCAACGGAAGGCCCTGATTGATCGAACTTGGGATCAATACCTCCGCTTCATATTGAAGATCAAAAACCGTTAATTCGTTGACCTTCTTACAACCGGTAATACTCAAAAACAAAAGGGTAGAGAAGGACCAAAGGATCGCTTTCTTCATGATTTGGGGTTTGTCACAAAGATAACCATGTTGTTCGGTACGCCATATCCGGGTCGTATCTATCAGCCTGGATTTGAGTGTTGAACTTCCTGTTTCTTAGATCATGCCCCACACCAGCAATGTAAGCCCAATTTCCCCAATTCGATGCAGGATCATGATCAATTAGGAGGTATTCCATCCATGAAGCTCCTAATCGCCAATCCTGTTCAAGATCATGAACCAGATAGCTTGCCACATTCTGTCTACCCCGATTACTCATGAATCCGGTTCGCTGCAATTCGATCATGTTGGCATCTACGAGATCATCCCCGGTCTTTCCTTCACACCATAGATCAAAACGTTCGTCCCGAGCAAGGGTAGGCATTCTGTTTCTGATCCCTTTGAGCTGAAAGAGCTTGGGGCCGTATTTTAGGAAAGCGAATTTGAAGAAGTCCCTCCACAGCAATTCGAATATCATCCAATAGGTGGATTCGGTCGCCCCTTCCGCTTCTTCGAATCTTTGCACTTCATTGGCCACCTGGCGAGGACTGATGCAGCCGGATGCAAGCCATGGCGAGAATTTGCTGCTGTTGTCGGCTCCCAACATGGCATTTCGGGTCTCCTTGTAATGGGCCACAGAACCTGAGATGTGAATGTAGTGGTTCAACCTTTTCCAACCGTGACCTTCTCCTCCTACAAAGTCCATAACGGCTCGGTGATCCGGTGAAATGGCCTCAAATTCGATCTCGTCGACAGAAAGGCCAACTTCAGGTAAGTCAATCCATGGAATAGGTTCATCCATTGAAACCGGATCCCAGAACGATCCATATTTCTCCACCTTCTTGCGAAAGGAAGTGAAGACATCCGGAAGATCGTGAATTTCAAATGGTAGGCTGTGGGGGTCGGTCAAAGTTCCATTCCATTGGATTTCCAGGTGGACATGCCGTTTGATCTCCTGCTCCATATTTTTTTCCTCCCATGTGTACCCGGCAGATGCGAATACCTTTTCAAAGCCATGTGATCGGACGATGTTGGGGATCTCCTTTTCGGGCGATCCATGGAGGATGATCAATCGGCCACCCATTGTTCGTATTTGATGATCCAGATCTGCAAGGCATTCTAAGAGGAACCTCCTTCGAAAACTCCCCATCCTGGGGATGCCGAATTGTGTACCAGCCCATATCGATGGGTCAATAACGTAGATCCCCAGGATCGATTCTGACTCCTTCGAACAACGATGAAGGCTTCGATTGTCCTGAATTCTGAGGTCGTCCCTAAACCAGAAGACACTCTTCATAACTCCTCGATATGATCCAATACCCAATCCCCCCTTTGAAGCAATTCCTCTTTCATTTGGGCATCCATCTTGTCCCAGGTCTTGTACATCATGCTAATACGGGGATTGGATTCTAGTTTTGAGCGATGCCGATCGTGAAAATGCCAATACAAGCTATTGAATGGGCAGGATCTTTCTCCAATCCGATCCTTGTGATCATAATGGCAATTTGTGCAGTGATCACCCATTTTATGAAGATAGGATGCACTGGAAACATATGGTTTCGTCCCAACCAGACCACCATCTGCATATTGACTCATTCCCCTTGTATTGGTGACCTCGACCCAATGATAGGCATCGACGTAGATCCCCAGGTACCAATGGTCCACCTGATCAGGATCAACTCCGGCTAACAAGGCAAAATTCCCGGTAACCATCAATCGCTGGATATGGTGGGCATATCCATGATCCAAGCTTTGTTGAATAGCCTGACGAAGGCAAGCCATTTTTGTTTTCCCATTCCAGTACCAGGAAGGAAGGGGTGCGGCATGATCGAAGTGATTCATTTCTGCGAATCCCGGCATTTCTGCCCAATAGATTCCCCTCATGAATTCTCTCCATCCAAGGATCTGACGGATGAATCCTTCTGCCTGAGTGA
>JAJLJK010000095.1:0-2201 GCA_033844885.1 Bacteroidota bacterium
AGCGGATTGAGAAGGGGTCAAAAGATCTACAACAAATTCGTTTCTCTAACCATCGGGTACAACCAGGATCTGGACTTTAATAGTTTTCCCCGTCCTTTTGCCTGTGTGGCGGCGGATATCAAAAACAGCCAGCAAGTGGTCCTGCCGAAAGGTTCCCATCCCAAAGCGATCCGAGCTATTATGGCCATTCCAACCTTCTTTGACCCTGTCGAATACAATGAAATGCTTCTCGTGGATGGTGGGGTCACCAATAATTTTCCAACAGATATAGCGCGAGACATGGGGGCAGATAGGATCATTGGGGTCTTTTTGGCTGCCATGGGTAGGGATACGGCCAATTTCAATATGGGGAAGGTTCTGGAGCGAACGAGTATGATCGTCAATAACTCTTCTCTTGAAGCAAGGAAAAGTGTTTGTGATGTGGTGGTAGAGCCGGATGTCGCCCATTTTTCCACGCTTGGGTTCGATCAGAATGAGGCATTGATCCGCGAGGGGAAAAGGGCGGCACGAGCGATGATCCCTCAACTTTTGGAGTTAAAGAAGGAACTCGAAGGAAGGGCTTATCATGAATGGAAATATGACCAAAGAGATTCAGTCTACATCTCCTCACTGCAACTAAGAGGTTTGAATGACATACCGGATGATATCTTCAGACGGATCCTTGGAGTGGAAGAAGGACATACCTATGGGGTCTCTGAGGTCGAGGATCGGATCACTAACATTTACGGATTGGGCTTCTTCAGGTATATCAATTACAGTTTCTTGCCGGAAGAGAATGGATATGCCCTCCAGCTCGAAATGCATGAGGGTAGCCAATTGACCAACCTTAGGTTAGGGGTTCATTATGATACCGATTTTGGGATGAGGGTGTTCACCGGATTCTATCGAAAGAATCTCATCTATCCCGGAAGTAAGGGGAATTTGAACCTGATCATAGGTGAGAAGCCCAGAGTCGACCTGAACCTGATCATGCCCGTTAGCCTGAAATGGGTGGGAGGCGTTCGATCTAGCCTGATATACAATCCGATCGATCTTTATCTTCTTGGGGATTATGAAGGGACCTTAAGGAATCTGAACTGGAACTCAGGGATTTACTTTCAGACCTTCCTCGATCCAAGTTGGACCTTCGGTTTTGCGGGGGAATATGTCTATGGAGCTTTCAATTTCGGTCGTATCCCTCTTCTTAACCTTTTCGCCAAAGCATTGGAGGTGGACCCGGTGGATAGAAGTCATCATCTGAATGCCATGACCTATTTCCGCTTTGATCGCCTAGATGACTTTCACTATCCCAAAAAGGGGGTGAAGATCGACTTGGAGGGAAGGAGCGTTTGGACCACCTCTGAGGGGACATTTAGCGAGAAATATTCGGAACAATTCTTTACCATTCGAGGACACCTTCGTGGAGCCATTTCTCCTACTTCATGGTGGACAATGGTGCCCGAATTCAATTCGGTCCTTACTCTTGGAGGAGAGCCCACATCCACCTATAGTGCCCAATTGGGAGGCCTGGGCCGCAATTATTACAACAACCAGATCTGGTTTGCCGGATATCATTATTACGAGTTGGGCGCAAAATCGCAGGATCAATCCAACAACAACAACTCGCAGGCAGCCACGATCGCTCTGGAGCAAAGGTTTAAGATCATTGACAACCTGTATTTCTCAGCCATTGGGAACTACGGATGGATGGATGCCCCCGAAAGTGGTGTTTTCACCAATCCCATTGATATCAGTGGTTTCGCCTTGAAAGCAAGCTATCGGTCCTTCCTTGGTCCACTGGAAGTATCTGTCCACAAATCTTTTGACAGAAGTTTGTGGTTGGGATACCTCAACCTTGGATTCTGGTTCTAGGTCAAGTTTCCAGGTCCACTTCTTTCGTGTTGTCCTCCGAAATTCGGTCGATCAGTTTATTGTAAGGGTCGATCCCGGCTTTCTTTGGAATACCCTTGACCCGGATTATGAGGGTGTGCTCCCCGGCTTCAAGTTTGTGTTTTTGAAGATAAAGTGGAACCGTTTCCTTCTTTCCGTCTTTGGAGACCTTTTCCTCAGCAAAAATGCCGATATCGATGTAGTCCTTCATATGATCAGCAGGAGCTTCATTCCCTGCCGAATCGGCGTACATCTTATTGGCTGAGACCTCAAGGGTGACCTCATATTCGCCATTTCCAAGGTCCTTTGCATAGGCGTTCTTTATTCGGTTC
>JAJLJK010000096.1:0-2161 GCA_033844885.1 Bacteroidota bacterium
AGATAAGCCAGGTGACTTCACTGGAGGATTGATCAATCTTGTGACCAAGGATTTTCCTGAGAAGTTCACTCTTCAGTTCAGCACCACTCTTGGTTTCAATGACCAATCCACTTTCAATCAGAACTTTTTGACCTACCAGGGCAGTTCGACCGATTGGTTGGGTGTGGATAACGGTTCAAGGGACGTTCCTGCCGGAGCACTGGATCTTCCGCAGACCTCCTATGATTTCGTGAATTCACCAGAGGCACAAGCTACCGCGCGTCGCTTTCAGCACAATCCGATCATAACAAATCAACCCAGGCTTGATCAAACCTATGCATTCAGCATCGGAAATCAGACCAAGCTATTTGGGAAGGAACTCGGATTTCTTGCTGCCATCACCTACCGATATACCTCCGGCGGATATGAGAATGGCGTTGTTGGTCGATATGAGAATCCCTCTCCAGGATTGTTGAGGATCAACTATGACCTTACCCGAAATAACTTTTCGGAGACCAACCTTTGGGGTGCCATGTTGAATGGAAACCTCAAATTGAACTCACGCAACAAGATCGGACTCACCTTCCTCCGCAATCAGAGTGGAGAGAGCCAAACGCAGATGCTTCAGGGTCAGTTCTACCAGGAATTGCCTAGTGGGCAGCCTTATTTTACCCAGTCCACCAGCTGGACCGAGCGTTTCATCACCAGCGGACAGCTGAAAGGTGAGCATGTTTTGAACTGGAGGGACACGAAAATCAACTGGATATCCTCATTGACCAGCAGTGGTCAGCGCCAGCCAGACCTCAATTTCTTTGCCTACGATTTTGATGATACCAAGGGGGGATATCAGATCAACAGTGCCGCTTATCAGGATCCTGCCCGTTTCGACCGTACCATGGACGAGATTAACTCCGACAACCGGATGGATATTGAGATCCCATTTGTCGGGTTTGCTGATAAGACCGCCAAGCTCATGTTCGGTGGACGATTCTTATACAAGAACCGCGACTTTACCGAATTCCAGTTCGATTTTATCGATCAGAATGGTAGTTTCAACGGAAGTGTAGATGATTTCTTTGACTATGATAATATTGTCACTGGTCAGAGTGACACTGGATATTATGTGATCTCCAATCGTCAGCTTTCGAATACCTACAATGGTTTGCAGACTGTGAGTGCAGCCTACTTGATGACTGACCTTCCCGTCACTGAAAAGTTGAAGTTCATCTTTGGAGTTCGTTTTGAGCGTACCGATATCCAGGTGGAGTCTCAGAATCCGAATGACCGCAAAGGGAACCTGGTTCAAAATGACTTTCTGCCCTCGGTCAACGCCATGTATGAAGTTGTCAAGGACATGAATATCCGCGCAAGCTACAACCGCTCCCTTGCCCGTCCTACCTTTCGGGAGATGGCACCCTTCGCATCCTATCTCTTCGCAGGTGATTATGTCCTCGTAGGAAACCCCTCATTGGATCGCACCTTGGTGGACAACCTTGACCTTCGATGGGAATGGTATCCCGCCCTTGGCGATTTCTTGAGCTTCAGTTTGTTCTACAAGGAATTCACCAACCCCATTGAGCGTAAGATTACCCCTGAAGCGGCCAACCTAGAGGTGTCTTTCGTCAATACCCCGAGTGCGGTGGTCTATGGATTTGAGGCGGAGGTAAGAAAGCGCCTGAATATGATCTCCTCTGAAAAGAATGAGTTCCTGGTAGGGGCCAACTACTCTTATATCGTTTCTGAGACCTCCATTGATCAAGCGGAGTACCAGGCTCGTCTGGAAAGGGATCCCAACGCAAAGGATACCCGCCCGATGTTCGGTCAGTCTCCTTATATCGTCAACGGATATCTTACCTATAACAACCATCCTACTGACCTGTCCTTCACAGCCTCTTTCAATCAGTTCGGAGAGCGTTTGGCATTTGTCAGCCGAGGTGGGGTGCCTGATGTTTACGAGCAGCCTCGTCCTACCCTTGACCTTATGGTCGAGAAGGGACTGGGTGAGCACTTTGTTGTTAGTTTACGTGCCCGTAACCTCCTCAATCCCGATTATGCTTTCACCCATGATTTCCAGGGTCAGCAATACGATTTTGAACGATTCACTGTAGGAAGGACCTTCCGTATCAGTGTAAAATACCTCTTCTAAGCAGAGGTGCGTTGGATTCCGATGGAAGGCGGGGCT
>JAJLJK010000097.1:0-1833 GCA_033844885.1 Bacteroidota bacterium
CTGGGGCTTCACAATATTTTCTTTAGTAAGGATTATGAAGCTGAGTTTAAGGCGATATTTCAAGAGAACAGGGTCATAGATGATCCCACGGTGTACGTGAATATTACCTCCAAGGATGTTGCTGGGGATGCTCCGAATGGATCTGAGAACTGGTTCGTCATGGTGAACACCCCTGGAGACAAGGGACAGGATTGGGACAGGATCATCCCGGAAGTTCGGCGAAATGTTCTCGACAAACTGAAACGGTTATTGAATCGGGATATCGAATCATTGATTGAGGTTGAGGAAATGTTGACCCCTAGGCTCATTGAAAGCAGGACCAGTTCCTTTCAGGGGAGTCTTTACGGTGCATCGAGCAACAATCCACTGGCAGCCTTTTTGCGACACCCTAATTTCAGTCAGCGGATCAGTGGTTTGTTTTTCTGTGGCGGAAGTGTCCATCCGGGAGGAGGGATTCCGCTGAGCCTGCTTTCGGCAAAGATCGTCGGATCACTGGTAAAGCCCGGGACATGACCATAAAAAAGAGATCCTCCATTCTACTGATTGCGATCCTTCATCTGGTCGGAATAATCGGGATCACCTTGGATCCCTGGCGTGATTTGGTGCTTTCTCTCACTCCTTTCAATCTTCTTGCGAGTTTACTCATCCTTCTTTTGAATCGCGATCTGAAACGATCCGATCTGGTTCTTCTGCCCATTTTGTATCTGGGTGGTTTTCTGTCCGAATGGATAGGGGTCCAGACTGGATTGATCTTTGGAGAATATTGGTATGGAGAAGTTTTTGGACCCAAGGTCGGAGGGACCCCTCTATTGATCGGAGTGAATTGGCTTTTGTTGCTCTTGGGGAGCTCTTCATGGGTCGCATGCTTCCGTTCTCCCTTACTACGTTCTGGTGTGGCGGCCTCGCTGATGGTCCTTTTGGATATCCTCATGGAACCCATTGCCATGCGGTTGGGCTTTTGGGACTGGGCTGGGGGAGAAGTACCCCTTCAGAATTATGTTGCCTGGTGGTTGATCGCCTTTGTGCTTCAATGGATCATTCAGAGATACGGAAATAGCGAACCTGAGCCTGTATCTAAGGCCTTTTTAGTGATCCAGTTCCTATTCTTTGGTATCCTTCTTCTCGTTTGACGTTGAATCTGGGCCTCCGATCTGGATCTCTTCTCCAAGGAATTTGGGTTCCGTATTCAGAATGTGAAGGTCAAGAAGGGTCTTTACCCGTGCGAGCTTTTCTCGGAGGCGGGTCTTGAACCCATAGGACGTACCCACATCCCTTGCATTGAATCCTATCGCATGGATGCCCCGTTTATCAGCAATATAGATGGCTCGTTGGTTATGAAATCCTTGAGAGATCACCGTGATGGAATCTTCCCCGAAAACCCGTTTACAACGTTCCACCGAATCCAGAGTCCTGAATCCTGCATAATCCAGAACGATCCTGTCTGAAGGGATCCCCATCTTTATCAGATCCTTCCTGAAAGTGGATGGTTCATTATACTGAACCGTTCCGTTGTCTCCACTGACGAGGATGTAGTCGATCTTTCCACCAAAGAAAAGATCCCGAGTTGCTTCAAGTCTATATCTGTAATAGAGATTCTCTCTTCCACCAATGGCATACTTGGCCGTGCCTAATAGCAGACCGACCTTCCGATGCGGAATTTCCTGGATCGATGTGTAGGTTTTGGAAGAACGGGAGGATACTCGATCATCGGCAAGGATTATCAAAAAGATCGCACCCGCCAAAAGGATGGCTATGGACCAGAGGATACGTCTCTTTAATTTTCCTCGCTTCTTTTTCATTCGATCAGTTGTTCGAAATCACTTCCGATCTCGT
>JAJLJK010000098.1:0-1191 GCA_033844885.1 Bacteroidota bacterium
ACGGTTTTCTTTGGAGGGATCGCGCAATACTATGACAGCCTTGGGATCCTCGTTCAGGATGATGATGTTCCATTTGTCCGAACCATTGCCCGAGTTACAAGAGATGCAAATAATGTAATGTCAGAACACAAGCTTCCTGTGGAGATGCCTGGACTTCTGGGAGCCGGTGCAGAGTTCATTCCCTTCCAAGGGAATCCTTCTTTTTCCAACGAAGTCATCAAACTGGATAGCCTAAACTCGGACACGGTTCTGGTCGGATACATTTTTGGCGGCATTCAAAGTTCGTCTCCGAATATCTTTTGGGTCAATACAGGAACCGAAAGCTCTGCTTCTTCCACGATCTACAAAGTTCATTTGATCAGTGGTCGATTGGTGAATATCGACGAGGTCAATCCTCAAAGTATCGACGGGCTTAAGATGCAGGTATACACTGGTATTCCTGGCATCCTTTATGTGGATTACTGGCTTGGACACCGCACCCCTGTCACGATAACGGTCCATGACCTATTGGGAAAGCAGTTGACCAGAAAAGAGATTCCGGCAAGAGAATGGATCAAAGGGAGCAACCATGTCGAGGTTCCGGTAGGTGATGTCGCTCGAGGGTCTACCCTTTTGATCACCTTGGAGACCCGAGATCAGAAGGTAACTCAGAAGATGATCAGTTTTTGAAGAGGTTCAATGCCCTTTGGGAGGATGGATTTAGTTTTCACTAGGTGATCTTCGCCACTCAAAATCTTATCGTAACTCACTGAAATTCTGCATTAAAAAGCCATCTTCAGAATCAAGTTCATTTCGAACCCTTGAAAATGAGATTTAGGTAGTGGATATTGGATGAAATGAGTCCGAAATCAACCATTCAAATCCGAAGGATAAGATTCAGAGGAGAGGATCTTATTGGAATGTATTTTGTCCGCGAGTCCTGGATCGTTAAGCATGTCAAGGACTTTGGTGCCCGGTGGCGGACGGAGTTGGGATGTTGGGTTGTACCGGCGGAAAGGGATATGATCTACAGGATGTTTTCCTTTTTCAAGCCATTGGATATCTGGATCGACCAGCGTCGCTTGGAACATCAGGCTTTAACGATCCATGAGAAAAAGAAAAATCGGAAGGATCTTATCCAGGGAATGACGGAGGAGAAACGTGAGGTATATGATCGCTTCATAAAATATCTTTCGACGAAAAGGTACAGTC
>JAJLJK010000099.1:0-4198 GCA_033844885.1 Bacteroidota bacterium
GAAGATGTGATCCGAGAGATCCTGAATGCCATTGAAATTCCCTGATCCTCTCCATGAATACTCAGGAACTGTTAAAGAAGGTTCGTCTCATCGAGATCAAGTCCCGCCGCCTGAGCGAGAATATCTTCAGTGGCGAATATCACAGCTCATTCAAAGGGCGTGGTATGGCCTTTAGTGAGGTCAGAGGATACCAATCCGGGGATGATATCCGAAGTATCGACTGGAATGTCAGTGCTCGAAAAGGGGAGCCATTTATCAAGGTATTTGAAGAAGAGCGAGAGCTTACGCTGATGTTGCTGATCGATGTCAGTGGATCCGGACGCTTTGGTTCCAGGCAGCAGGAAAAACGCGAGTTGATCACGGAGATGAGTGCCACCCTTGCCTTTTCGGCCATAAAGAATAATGATAAGGTGGGGGTGATCTTTTTCAGTGATCGAGTAGAGAAATTCATTCCGCCAAAGAAAGGGCGAACGCACATCCTTAGGATCATACGCGAAATGATCGAATTCAAACCCACCGGCAGGGGAACCCGCTTGGATTCTGCGCTTGAATACCTTGCCGGGGTAATGAAAAAACGCGCCATCGTCTTTGTCATGAGCGATTTTGATTCATCCACATATTCCAAACCCCTAAAAGTGGCTTCCAGGAGACATGATCTGACCGGGGTATTCATTTACGACGCATTCGAAGAACATCTTCCCAATCTTGGATTGGTTCCCGTGGTGGATGCTGAATCCGGAAAGACAGGGTACTTGAACACCTCCTCGCGAACCCTCCGACGACGTTCGGACGAGTTGTTCTGGAAACGACTTCAGACCTTCAAACAGGAGCACTTAAAGAGTGGTGCAGGCAGCCTGATCATTCGGACAGATGAGTCGTACCCTAAAAAATTGCACGCCTATTTTCAAAAACGATCCGCGCGGTGATAAAGAAGATCTTATTCATATGCGCCCTACTATCCGGATTTTGGTCCGTCGCCCAGGTAGAATGGGAGGCGTCAGTGGACACCAATGCGATAAGGATCGGCGAGCAATTGACCCTGACCTTGCGTGCTGGCAGCCTTGAGGAAGGAACCGTGATCTGGCCGCAATTCGGGGATACTCTCGGTGACCTTGAAGTGGTTCAGGTGGAGGATACGGATACGATCGATAGAAATTCAATGGTTCAACATCTCCGTCTAACCTCCTTTGATACCGGATTTGCCATTATTGCCCCGATCCAGTTGGTGATGAAAGGAGACACCCAATTCACATCTCCATTGTTGATCAGGGTGAATGATGTTCCCGTGGATGACGATCAGGAACTCTACGATATCAAGGCACCGATCGAGGCTCCCTTCAACTGGTTGAAGTGGTCACTGATCATTCTGGGGTCGGGATTGATCCTTTTCATGATCTTTTGGATCTATCGGCGCATCACCCGAAAGGAAGAAACGGGCCCCATTAGGATCGTCAACCGAAGAGAACCCTGGGAAGAATTCCTGGAGAGGCTGCGTCAACGTGAAGAAAAGAGGTCATGGGATGGCAATGTCAAGGAACACTATTCGGAGATCAGTGAGGTCTTGCGAGATTATCTCGAACGACCCTTTGGGGTAGATGCTTTGGAGGTTCCCACCTCTGAGATCCAGGTGAATGTTCGATCATTGCCATGGATGTCCGAAGACAGGAACACTTTGATCGACCTGTTGTCAAGGGCAGACCTGGTCAAATTTGCCAAATCTAACCCCGGACCCGAGGTTGCCAGGGATGATCTTTTACAAGCGATCCGCCTGATCGAAAGAACGCATCCAAGAAAGGAGGTAGACCATGAGTGATTGGACCTTCCTTCACCCTGAATGGTTCTGGCTGCTGTTGATCCTTCCACTGTTCGCATTCTGGTCGTGGTGGACTGAATTTAGAGGGACGGCACGATTGAAGGTGCCGGGAACCACCAATCTCGGATCCCAATGGCCCTGGAGGGTCGCTTATTTTTTCAGGAAATTACTCCGACTTGGGGCTCTTGGTTTGGTGATCATGGCCCTAGCCCGGCCACAGACACGCGATGTCAGTTCGCAAACCAGAAGTACAGAGGGCGTCGACATTGTCCTTGTGACCGATATTTCAACTTCCATGCTCGCAAGGGATTTTCGTCCCAATCGACTGGAGGCCTTAAAAATGATCGCTGCCGAATTTGTGGATGATCGCCCAACGGATCGGATCGGTCTTGTGGTCTATGCCGGTGAAAGCTTTGGTCAGGTACCACTTACAACAGATCACAAGGTGGTCAAAGAGGCTCTGGAAGGACTCCAGAACGGAATGTTGGAGGATGGAACAGCCATTGGGCTTGGGTTGGGAACCGCTGTGAACCGGATCCGCGAAAGCGATGCCAAAAGTAAGGTCATTATCCTTCTGACGGATGGGGTCAATAACCGGGGAGCCATCGATCCGATCACCGCGGCTGGACTTGCCCGTGAGTATGGGGTCAAGGTCTATACCATCGGAATTGGAAGTAGTGGAATGGCGGAGATGCCCGTCGCAAGAGACTTTGCCGGAAACCTGGTTTTTCAGCGCGTTCCAGTGGAGATCGATGAAAAGACCCTGCAGGAGATCGCCGATCTTACAGGCGGGAAGTATTTCAGAGCACGTGGAAATGACGAATTAAGAGCGATCTATGAGGAGATCGATCAAATGGAAAAGAGCAAGATCGAGGAATTACAATTCTTCAAATTCGAGGAGAAGTTCTACCCACTCATTTTGGGTGCATTGGCCCTCTTGGTTTTGGAGTTCCTCTTTCGGTTTGTGATCATGAAAAGTTCCATATAGATGTATCGATGGGCACATCCTGAATATCTTCAGTTCCTATGGGGACTTCCCTTTCTTGCATTGGGCTTTTTCTTCTATACCATATGGCGAAGAAGAGCATGGGCCCGATTTGGAGATCCGGAGCTTCGCCACCGGATGGCGAAGGAACGGTCGATAGGTCGCCCCGTCTTTCGTTTTCTCCTTTGGTTGCTTGCCGTGGCATCGCTGATAGTCGCCTTGGCAAATCCTCAGATAGGAACGAAGCTGGAGACCGTGAAAAGAGAAGGGATGGATCTCGTTTTTGCTCTGGATGTTTCGAGGTCCATGTTGGCTCAGGATGTAGCTCCCGACCGGTTGGAGAATGCCAAACGCATTGTCAGCCTTATGGCGGATGAACTGGCAGGAGATCGGGTGGGGATGATCATTTATGCGGGAAGTGCCTATCCTCAGCTTCCTATCACCACAGATTACGGAGCCCTTCAACTCGCGCTGCGGTCTGCAGATCCCAATTCGGTCTCAAGCCAGGGAACCGCGCTCGAAACTGCCCTTGAAATGGCCCTGGGTTATTTTGACCCGGAAAGTCCGGCAGGAAAGGTTTTGGTTCTCCTTACCGATGGTGAGGATCACGAAGAAGGATGGGAACAGGCGGCCGGAAAGGCCCGTGAAATGGGAATTACGGTCATTCCCGTAGGAATAGGAACGGAAAAGGGTGGGCCCATTCCTGAGCGCACCTTTCGCGGACAGCCTGATTTCAAAAGAGATCAGGGAGGAGAGGTGGTCATCACTTCCAGACATGCTGAAGTCCTGAAGGAGATCGCTGTTAAGACTCAGGGGGCCTATATTGATGGCAACATTCCTTCCAGAGCTGTGGAATCCATCATGGAACGTCTGAATGGGTTTCAACGGGAGGAACTAGAATCACAGGTATATTCGGGTTTTGAGGATCAATTTCAGTGGTTTTTGTGGGTGAGCTTGATCCTGCTGGCCATGGAATTCCTTATTTCTGATAGAAAACAACATTGGCTAAGAAGATTGGGATGGACAAACGAAACAAACTGATAGGTTGGATCATATCGGCCGTCCTTCTTCTTCCGATCATCGCATCGGCCCAGAAATATCGGTCGAATTGGGAGAAGGGGAATAAAGCCTATGAAGAAGGTGATTATCCCTTGGCTCAGAAACATTATTCGGAGGCCTTGGCGGACCGTCCCGAAGCCGCTGAGCAGTATTTCAACCTCGGGGATGCGTTGTTCAAGCAGGACAAACCAAAGGAAGCGATCGAGGCCTACCGGAAGAGTCTCGAGGCTTTTTCGGATCCTGCCGATCAGGCGAAAGCCCTCCACAACATCGGAAATGCCCACATGAAACTCAAACAGTTCCAGCAGGCCGTCGAAGCCTACAAGGATGCCCTCCGAAGG
>JAJLJK010000100.1:0-7831 GCA_033844885.1 Bacteroidota bacterium
TGGTCTGCTGGATGCTGAGTATAAGAAATATCTTTTGTTGGCCTATTTAAAGCACGTTTCGGGTACCTTCGAAAAAGGATGGTTGTATCCGTCCCTTGGGGAGGTGATCGAACATCACCGAAATCTGGTTGAGATCCGGGATCGATGGGAAGATCATCGAGAAGAGCTGAGTAAAGAATTGATCGCCATCGATCCTCGAAAAAGGGAATTGGTCTTTCGTCCGCATTCGGAAAGTGAGAGTTTGACCATCCTTCGCGAAGTCCTGGAGTATGCCCTTCCCCGATTGGATCAAAAGAGAAAGGAAGGAAAGGACATTTATGATCTCGTCGAAAGAAATCTCGAAATAGAGATCGTTGGGATCGAACCTCTTTATAAGCGAGAGGGGTATTTTCTTTTGACCATGGAACGCGAACCGTCCGTCAGGGCTTACAAATATCGGTTCCAGCTCTTCAGTTCCGATCACGAGCGATGGATCGGATTGGAGACTGAATACCTATTCTCAGATCTTCGACGGTCCAATCCTCCAGGGATCCATTGGAAAAAGAGATTGGTGAGAAATTTCCCTGAACTGCCCAACCCCTTGATCTTTCGAGTTCACAGCCAATTGAATTTTGCCACGAACGAGACCCTGCTCCCTATTGCGAAACGGTTGTTGATCCCGCGGATCGCGGCATGATCACATGCGGCGGAACAGATCCTTAATGTCCTCCAAAGTGATCTTCTCTTTCCAATCGTGGCCGAGAGCATGAGTCCACATATGTGGAAGATTGTATGATACCTGAGCCATGGCTGTGATCTGTTCTTCTGACCAATCACTGGCCAGGTCTTGAGGGAGGTCAATTTTGTGGTGCTCCACCATGGATCGGAACTCATCCACAGCCTCACCATAATAGTCTTTCAAGTGATTAAAGGCCACACAATTAGCAAATCCATGCTTATATCCCAGGATCTTACTCAATCCGTAGCTCAAAGCATGGCAGACCCCAACTTCAGAATAGGTCAAGCTCAAACCTCCAAATAGTGAAGCGATCATGAGTTTCTCGTCATTCTCAGAATTTTGACCACTATTCTCGCCCATGAAGACCTCTCTGCAGAGTTTCAGGGATTCTTCTCCATAGGCCTTGCTGAAGGCATTATAAAAGATCCCGGTCTCAGATTCGATGCAATGGATATAAGTATCCATTCCAGTGTAGAACCACTGATTTCGCGGAACGCTGGTGGTAAGATCCGGGTCAAGAACGACCTGATTGAATACCGTCCAGTCGCATTTTAGACCCAATTTCTTTTCAGGACCCGTAAGGACGGCTGTCATGGAGCATTCTGCTCCGGTTCCGGAAATGGTCGGAACCCCGACGTGATAGATTCCGGGCTTTTTGATCAGGTTCAACCCCTGATATAGAGTGGATGACCCCTCATTGGTGAACATGAGTGAGACGGCCTTGGCAATGTCCATGATACTTCCACCACCGATACCGACCACACCGCTTGGAATCCCCTTTTCCTGAAGGATACGGTCTCTTAGGTCATCGACCTGATCCGTGGTAGGCTCATAGGGATCGACATCGATAAAGATCACCTCATCTCCGTCCTTAGCTGGAATTCGCGATTCAAGATCCTTCCCCTTGAAATAAGCATCTACGACAAAAAGAAAGAACACATCGTTCTCCATCCTGTGAGGTTCAATGATCTCGCCAAGTTGATCAAAGCTTCCACGGCCATAACAGACCTTATCTATATTCTTGAAATTCTTGTGCATGGGTTCACGTTTGTGCCGCTAAATTACGATAATATTGAGCCGGTGGAAGACCGACAAAATTTGGAATTTATGGATTCAAGGACGCAAAAGAAAGCACTGAGAGATCAATTGATCAAGAAGAGGGATGCCCTTTCTGATGACTATCGTCGATCTGCCTCTAGTGGGATCTTTATGTCCTTAAGGTCTTGGAAACCCTATCTAGATGCAAAAGGAGTCTTTACCTATGTGAGTTTTCGAAGCGAACCGGATACACACGACATCATGGAGGACATTCTCGCCGATGGGCGATCGTTGTTTGTACCTCGAACTCGTTGGGAACCCAAAGGCCTGGATCTTATCCGCATTCGAGATCGGAAAGAATTAAAGGTCACCCGATTCGGTCTCCACGAGCCCGAGGATCACCTCCCTCCTGCCCTGATCCAGGAGATCGACCTGGTGTTGGTTCCGGGGCTTTCCTTCACCCTCGAAGGTGGGCGCATTGGATATGGAGCAGGATTCTATGATCATTTTCTCTCAGAACTTCCAAAGGAGGTGCCTACAGTGGGGATGGTGTTCGAAGAGATGATCTCAAAGAACCTCCCCATGGAGTCTCATGATCAAGCCGTTCAATTTATCCTATCCGAAAAGGGGATCCGAAAAGTGTAAAAAAAAAGCCCTCAAAAATGAGGGCTCATGATCATGGGTTTCATTGTATCGATCGTCTGGACCGGTTATACGCTTCGATCAGATTATGTGCCTGATCGATCCGGTTGCGTGGAACCTTTACCGGTTCGGCCGCTTTGGCCGCTCCATATCCATTGATGTGTATCTCATATTTACCCATCCAAACCGAGATCCCGAACCAAATGGCCGTAAGAATGATCACAGCAAGGATCATCACAGCCGATTGGCCCATGATCTGACTCTGGGTGGCTACAAGAAAGGTCAAGATAGCTGCGATGAGCAGACTAAGGGAACCGAGAAAACGGTTCGATTCGTGCTTGAGGCGAAGACCCTTGACGGATCTCATCTCAAGATCTCTCAAACCAAAGGGGTGATACAGGATGACCTTCTCCGAGGTCACTGCACCAAACTGGTTTGAAAAGAAAACTGATTGATTACTCTCCATAATTTCCAACATCCAATCCAAAAATACGAAGCGAATCATTGTTGGACCTTTGATTTAGATAATCTGCAGTGTTTCAGTGAAGAACTGGTTTATTAACAGGGTTAAACGGAAAATTGTGAATATTAATTTTTTTCGTAATCTTTGTCTTACAAACCTTCTCCCCCTTTTTGAAGGCCATACGGAAGGTTGAACGTTCACCACGATCGACCTCTAAAAACCCTGCATTCGTGCGGGGTTTTTTTTATGGCTGTTGATCATTCTGCCATCCTCCTCCCAGAGCCTTGTATAGCTGGGCATAGGTAGCCAGCAATTCACGACGGTACCCGGCAAGTTCGATCTCCGCATCAAAAGCCTGTCTTTGTGACTCCAGGAATTCGAGGTAGCTGGTCACACCTTTGGCATATCGTTCTCTTGATAACATTTGGGCATTCAGTGCGGATCGAACCCTATTCTCTCCGATCTCGATCTGTTCCTTCAGGGTGATCACCTGTATCCGTAAGTTCTCAATCTCTTGAAATGCAACCAGTACGCCTTGTTCGTATTGAAACAATCGCTGAAACCTTCGGCTTCGTTCGATATCCACCTGGCGTTTCAACTGTCCCCAGTAAAAGATCGGACCGGAGATCGATCCAGCGATATACCAGATGGGATCCGCAAAGCTCAGCTGCTCGACATTTTGTGCTCCTACACCTAGCAATCCACTGACCGAGATCGCCGGCAGACGGTTGGCCTGAGCTGCTCCGATCCTTGCATTTTGGGCGATCAATCTGGCTTCCAATTCTAATAGATCGGGTCTTCGGGCCAACAATCGATAGGGCTCACCGACAGGAAGATCGATCTCATAATTCATCTCTTTCAATTCGGAAGTTGTCTCTATTGGCTGAGGCAGTCTCCCACAAAGAACATTCAGTGTGTTCTGGATCTGAACCAATCTACGTTGGTAAAAGGGCACCGAACTCGCCGCGATAGCATATTGGATCTCGGCTTGGTTGACGTCGATCATTGGAATGATCCCCTTGTCATATCGCTCCTGAATGATCCCTAACATACTATCTCTTAGGGCTTTATTCTTTTCTCCTATTTCCAGCAGTGCCTTGGCCTCGAGAAGCGAAAAATAGGTCTCTGCCACCTGCGAATACAAGCTGATCCTCAAGTTGCGATACCCAAATTCACTGCCCAGGAGTTCGTTTCTGGCCGCCTCAGATAATCGCCGATATTTTCCCCAGAAATCCAATTCCCAATTCAGTCCGGCCCCTAGATTGAAGAAATCAGACTCTGTCCTCACCTGGTTGAAAAGGAAATTCCCACGTTGCGCAGAACCTTGAAGATTGAATTTGGGAAGGAATTCGGCATTCTGAATGTTAAGCTGGTACCGAGCCTGTAAAATATTCTCGGCTGTGACCAATAAATTCTTGTTGTTCTTTTCGGCCACTTTCACCAATGAATCCAACACAGGGTCGTTGAATAGGCCCCACCATTGTAAGGCTTCAGAGGTCAAATAGGACAAGGAATCTGTGTTCACCGTATCGGTGATCCCCGTGTAAGGTTGACCGGGTTCTCCAAATGAATTCGGAACCACGACATCCGTTCCCTTGTAGTTCTTCCCCATCTTACAGGATACCATCAGCAGGACCATCGAGGAAAGGATTATCCAGGATCTTTTCATGATGCAGATGGGTCTAGGGTTTTACGTTTCTTTTCATATCCAAAGATCTTCCCGATCAGGACAAAGAGCATGGGGTACATGAAAACCCCCAATAATGTGGCCAATCCCATTCCCCCTAAAAGAGCCATTCCCATGACCTTCCTCGCTTCGGCTCCACTTCCACTTGCCAATATCAAAGGAATGACGCCAAGGATGAAACTAAATGCCGTCATAAGGATGGGTCTGAACCTCAATTTGGCGGCTTCTACGGCTGCATCGAAAAGAGACAATCCTTCATCGAACTTCAATTTGGCGAATTCGACGATCAGGATGGCATTCTTCGCCGCCATGGCGATGAGCATGACAAGGGATATCTGTGCGAAGATGTTGTTCTCGTAGGTTTCACTAAAGAATCTGGCCAAATAGAGCAGTGCGAAAGCCCCAAACACAGCGAAGGGTGTTCCCAAAAGAATACTGAAAGGCATGGACCAACTTTCATATTGGGCTGCCAGGATCAGAAATACAAAGATCAAACTGAAGGTAAAGATGATGCCTGCCTGACCGCTAGCCTTCTTTTCCTGAAAACTCATCGCATTCCAGGCATATCCCATATCGTCAGGAAGAACGCTCGCGGCAACCTCTTCGAGTGCGGTCATTGCCTGGGCAGATGAATATCCTGGGGCCGGACCTCCTGTCACCTCAGCCGAACGGTATAGATTGAATCGATTGGTGTAATCCGGACCATAGGATCGATTGACTGTAATGAAGGTGGACAATGGAATGTTCTCCCCATCATTATTCCGAATGTAGATCAGGTTCAATCCTGATTCGTCGATCCTATACTCAGGCTCGGCCTGGACATAGGCCTTATAGAGACGACCAAAACGATTGAAGTCATTGATATAGGCACCACCGAATAAACTGGCCAGGGACTGATAAACATCCTCCAGGCGTACCCCAGACTTCAAAACCTTATCAATGTTAATTTCAAGGTTTCTTTGCGGAACGGCTGCCTGGAACATGGAAAAGGCATTGTTGATCTCCGGTCGTTCTGACGCTGCCTTGATGAAGGCCATTGTATTTCTGGCGAGATACTCGGGTGGATTCCCCCCCATGTCCTGCAACATGATACTGAATCCGGACCCATTTCCCAGCCCTGGAATAGCAGGAGGACCAAAGGAAAAGGCCTGTGCCTCCTTGATCTTGGTGGCCATCAAATAGTTAATTTCCCGACTGATCTCTTCCGCGGTCTTTTCACGTTCTGACCAGTCCTTCAGAGTAATGAACATGAATCCTGTATTCGGAATAAAGGAGCTGGAAAGAATGCTGAAACCGGAAACCGAAGTGATATACTCGACATCCGGATGTTGCATGAGAATCTCCTCTGCTTTCCTGACCACCGCATCGGATCGTTGGATGGAAGCGGCATTGGGCAACTGGAAGTTCACGTAGAGATACCCCTGATCCTCTTCGGGAATGAATCCGCCGGGAAGCTTGATGCCCAAAAAGATCGCAAGACCGGTCAAAAGAACGATGAAGATCACCCCTCTCTTCAACTTTCCTGCAATGGCAGAAGTGAATCCGGTATATGAGTCGGCAGATCGGTCGAAGGCCCGGTTGAAAGCACCGAAGAATCGACCCAATATCCCTTTGGGCTCTGAGGGTTCTTTTAACAATATGGAACAAAGGGCCGGACTCAAAGAGATCGCATTGATCGACGAAAAGACCACGGAAACTGCAATGGTGATCGCAAATTGCTGGTAGAGACTTCCGGTGATCCCTGTCATGGCGGCGACTGGAATGAAAACGGCAACAAGCACAAGGGTGGTGGCAACTACCGGAGCGGTCACCTCTTTCATGGCAGCACTGGTGGCCGTCTTGGCATCCATCCCATTGGCGATATTCACCTGAACCGCCTCGACCACCACAATGGCATCATCCACAACGATACCGATGGCCAGGACCAATCCAAGCAGGCTCAACGTGTTTACTGTAAATCCAAGAATGGGGAAGAACATGAACGCAGCCACCAAAGAAACGGGAATGGCCAATGTCGGGATAAGTGTTGCCCGCCAATCCTGTATAAAGATGTAAACCACCAGGATCACCAGGATCAGAGCAATGACGAGAGTCTCAATGATCTCTTGGATCCCGGCTGTAATGGGTTTGGTTGAATCCAACCCAACTTTGTATTCCATTCCGGGAGGGAATCGCTTAGCTAGCTCTTCCATCTCAGCCTCTATCTTTCCTGCCAACTCCACGGCATTGGATCCGGGGGCCTGATAGACCGTGATCAGGGTGGAATTCTCACCATTGATCCGGGTAAAGGCATTGTAGGACTCTACTCCCAGTTCCACCCGGGCTACATCGCGTACTTTGACCTGCGAACCATCGGGATTGGTACGAACCACGATATTCCCGAATTCCTCTTCACTGACCAATCGATCCGGCAATCGAACCGTATAGGTGAACTCCGTTCCTTTAGGGGCTGGTTCTGCTCCGAACTTCCCACCCGGCGCAATGATATTCTGCGCTTTAACCGCCGAAATGATATCTGATACGGTCAGCCCTAGTTTAGCGATCCGGTCGGGCTTGACCCAGATCCGCATCGAATAGTCACTCGTACCCAATACCTGAACCCTTCCGATGCCTTTGATCCTGGCCAGGATATCCTTGACATTGATGATCGCGTAGTTGCCCAGAAAATTCTGATCGTAGGTACCATCCGGAGAGGAAATGGCAAGGATCATCATGATATTGGGCATCGATTTCTCCGTCTTTACACCGAGGCGCTTGACCTCTTCCGGTAATTTGGGCGTAGCCGAAGCCACCCGGGTCTGAGTGTAGACCGTACTCATATCGGGATCGGTTCCCACGTCAAAGGAAACATCGATCGACATGGATCCATCATTGGCATTGGTGGACCGCATATAGATCATGTTCTCCACCCCGTTGATCTCCTGTTCCAGGGGGGATGCGACCGATTGTTCCACACTCACCGCGTTGGCACCGGTAAAGGAGGTGGACACCCGAACCACAGGGGGAGTAATGTTGGGATATTGTTCGATAGGGAGTCCAAGAATGGATACTCCTCCAATGATGACCATGAAGACGGCAATGACAATGGCCACAATGGGACGTCGGACAAAGAATATCTGTTTTTCGGGTGGAGGGTTCTGATTCATTCCTTAATCGAACTTGGATTTGAAATCGGTTTCAACCGGCTGAATGGCCATTCCATCGCTGACCTTTTGCAATGCATCGATCACGACCATGTCCCCACTTTTCAGCCCCTCCTTAACCAGATAATAGTCACGATACA
>JAJLJK010000101.1:0-1948 GCA_033844885.1 Bacteroidota bacterium
GGCCACCTTTTCCTTTCCAAAGCCATAGTGGTAACACATGCACATCGAATTTCCACACTAAAGTAGGGAATACCCTTTGGAGGTTGACTTTCATTGGGATTGGTTTATCGTACCTTTGCTTTCAATCACAAAATCGACCCAATGACCGATCAAAGTGAGAGTATTTTATATAAGGCGATCCGGCACATCAAGGAGATGCCCACCGATGAGTGGAAGCGACTTACGATGGAATTCATGGATGATCAGCCTTATCTGAATGGCTTCCTGATCAACCTTTCAGAAGAATTCGGTGATGAGGAACACGAGGCCTTGGTGCGTGTGGCGGTGATGCTACATCATGCTTTCAAACTTGCGGATGTTCCGATGCGCACCATCGTACAGTCTACCATTGATGACGTCGTCCGGGATAAGGTCCGTGAATATGAGGAAATGGACGAGGAAGATGAGCTCGGAGTGGATGAGATGACCCGGATGAGCTCCAGTCCACGGGTCTTCGATGATATCCGACGATTCCTCAAAGAAGAACTGAATAATGGAATCCCCAGGGATCTTTCGGAAAAGCAGAATCTCTTCCTGATCGTTGAGGTGATGATCGAGGCCTATGAGCTCTCTGCGATCATTGGAGATGCGTATGACAAGAATCAAAAGGAGAATGGAAACTGATCAACATTCAAAGAGGATCGTACAGTATATGTACGAGAATGATGCCTTTTCGAAATGGCTGGGGATCGAAGTCCTGGAAGTTCGACCTGGATTTTGCCGTCTCCAAATGACCGTTCGAGACGAGATGACCAATGGGTTTGGGATCGCCCACGGTGGGATCACCTATTCCCTTGCCGATTCGGCCCTTGCCTTTGCCAGCAATGGTCACGGAGTACAAAGTGTCAGCATTGAGACCAGCATCTCTCATACTTCGCCGGTGCGGTCAGGAATGAAACTCGTGGCTTTGGCCGAAGAGAAGAACCTGACAAGAGGTACAGGGTTGTATTACATTTCCATAACCGATGAGGAGGGAAACATATTAGCGCTCTTCAAGGGGACGGTCTACCGAACGGGAAAAGAATGGAAATTTCAGGATTCCTGGAATGAGAAAACTTGAATCAGGTTTAAAAAAGAGTCTGAAAAACAAACGAATAAGTTATTATGGTCTTGGTGATTCAAGGCCGTTTCACCTATGAGTAATATGGACAGTTTTATTATTGATGGCATAAGAACACCGATCGGAAACTTTGGAGGCACTCTGGCTCCTGTTCGAACCGACGACCTTGCAGCGCATGTCATCAAAGCAATGATGGATCGACATCCCAACCTCGATTGGGCCAAGGTAGACGACGTCATTCTTGGATGTGCCAATCAGGCAGGCGAAGACAATCGGAACGTGGCTCGAATGGCCCTTCTTCTCGCGGGTTTGCCTTGGAGTGTTCCTGGGGAGACCGTAAACCGATTATGTGCGAGCGGAATGTCAGCGGCTATTCATGCGTCCAGAGCGATCCACAATGGCGATGGAGACCTGTTTCTGGCCGGAGGAGTAGAGCACATGACCCGTGGCCCATATGTTGTGAGCAAGTCCACCAGGGCCTATGGAACGGATAGTAAGATGTATGATTCCAGTTTTGGATGGCGCTTTGTCAATCCCAGAATGAAGGAATTATATGGGACCGAAGCCATGGGCGAGACCGCGGAAAACCTGGTGGAGCTTTACAAGATCTCAAGGAAGGACCAGGATGCATTTGCCTATCAAAGTCAGATGAAGGCTACGAAGGCTCATAACTCAGGTCGTTTGGCCGAAGAGATCATTCCGGTTCCGATCCCCAGACGAAAAGGGGATCCTGAATTGTTTGGAGCCGATGAATTTGTAAAGCCCGGGACCACTTTGGAGGTTCTCGGGAACCTGCGTCCGGCCTTTCGTCAGAATGGTTCAGTCACGGCCGGAAACTCCTCCGGTCTG
>JAJLJK010000102.1:0-4039 GCA_033844885.1 Bacteroidota bacterium
GGATCTGCAGTGATGGTTCCATTTTGATTGGACCCGTAGAGTTGCCAGTTTACCTGAACACTGAAATTGTTAGGATTGGAAACTCTCCAGCGACGCTGGATGGTAGGGTCATTCGAACAAACCGATGTGAGGTTGAGATCCATCATCACGGACTGATCGATAGCACTGGTAACCTCTGCTGCATTTTCAGCTGAGGTAAGGAAAGAAAGTCCGAGGAAAGCACCTACGAACAGGGCACGAAGCTTCGTGCGCCACGAGAGGGTATACCTCTCATGCATAGAAGTTGCCATACGACTAATTGGTTTAGTTAATGGTAGCAAATTTACTTGTACCCGTGATAGTCAACTAACGATTTCCTCTAATGGACAAAGAGAGACGATGAAGTCACGGTGGTTTTCGATAATTGGAATAAAACAACAAGATCGAAAAGATAACGTGAGGGAGGGGGGTAAAAAAAAAGCCGGACAATCGATGTCCGGCTTGTGGGCGATACTGGGTTCGAACCAGTGACCCCCTGCTTGTAAGGCAGGTGCTCTGAACCAGCTGAGCTAATCGCCCGTCCTGTTCTCAAATGAGGCTGCAAATATAGCCTCTTTCCGGTTTGAGTCAAGTCCTTTCTTCAAAAAAAATCCCCGTATCTATTCCGGGGATTCCAAAGGGGTTGAAATTGAATTCGTTATTGCTCCTTTTCCGGTTCTACTTCCTTTGGTTCAAAATCGATCGAAACGGAATTGATACAATACCTAAGGCCTGTTTCGGTAGGGCCATCCTCAAATACATGCCCTAAATGACCGCCACAGTTGGCACAAACGATCTCCGTTCTCACCATGCCATGACTGTAATCTGGGATCTCTCGGATGGTGCTATCATTGGCAGCCCTGTCAAAACTGGGCCATCCACAATGACTCTCAAATTTACTTTCAGATGTAAAAAGGGGAGCGCCACAGGCGGCACATGAATACATGCCATCTTCAAAGTGCATGTTGTATTTGCCGGTAAAGGGTCTTTCTGTACCCTTATTCCTCAGCACATAGTATTGTTCTGGAGTTAGCTCAGAGCGCCATTGTTCCTCGCTCTTTTGAACTGAATAATCTCTTTCTTCCTTACTCATTTTACCTTTCTCTTTTTCCTGGGCGGTACAACTGATGGCCGTTACCAACATGAACCCGGTTAGTATCATTCCTACTGATCGCATGAATTCTGTTTTTGACTTAACACACCCTTAGACGAGTTTGTTGTTGAGTCCTTACACTTCTTCATTTATGAAATCAGCGATCCTATTCATGACCTTTGGGTCGGAAAGGATCCTTCGGTGGCCCAGGCCTTGGGTCATGTACCAGGCACTGTCCGTCCAGGAATCATGAATTGCCCTTCCTTGAGTCCATTCGACATCGAGATCATCCTTATCATGAATGATCAGACCTTTTGCCTGGCATTTTTGTGCAAGGATCGCCGGACTATGCGATTCGAAATCTTCTCCAAATCGGTGCTTCATATAACGGATCAACTTGGATCCTGTTCTCTGTTGACTCAAACCCAGTCTATTGCAAAAGTCCCTAATGACCAAGCTTAAATGAGAGGGAGTACCCATGATCACCAGCTTTTCATAGTTTTTTCCTCTAGACCAGGAATTCAGGATCGCCGCACCACCAATGGAATGGGCAATACCTATTTCAAAAGGGCCGAATTCATCCCAAACTTTACCAAGTGCCTCTGTGAATTCGAGCATGTGGGCCTCACCTGAGGGATGGCTTCCATGCCCTGGGGCTGTTACGCAGAATACATCAAAACCTCTTTCTTCCAAAAAGGGAGCCAGGGCGTAGAATTGTGTGCCCCTACCACTCCAACCATGAATGCAGATCACTTTCCTTCCTCCACCGGATCGATGAACCTGAAAGGGTTTACCGTCCACCTCCATTTCAATGACCTCGGAGGACCTTGCGAAATCTTCTTCACGTTCTGGAAGTGGAAAGGGGATGGGGCGGAAGAAGAACCGTTTGACTAAGAAAAAAGAGAGGAAGGGAAGCCATCTTTCTGTGAATCGAAGGAACCGGATCAAGGTTCCAGGCAATTGAAAACTTGGGGTGGTTGTGGAGGTCTCCATCACATATACGAAGGTAAAAAATAAAAAACCCGCCTGATGTCAGACGGGTTTTTGCGTGCCCAGGACAGGACTTGAACCTGCACGCCCTAAACGAGCACCAGCCCCTCAAGCTGGCGTGTCTACCAATTTCACCACCTGGGCTTTGTGGTGCAAAAAAAGGAGTCTGTTAAGACTCCCTTGTGACTCGGCTGGGGCTCGAACCCAGGACCCATACATTAAAAGTGTATTGCTCTACCAGCTGAGCTACCGAGTCATGCTTTTCTTGAAGTTTCAAACCCCTCAAAAGCGGGTGCAAATATAAAGGCAATTATCTTTTTCTGCCAAACCTCCTCCTTATATTTTTTCGTGATTTTTGTGCCCTTATTTACTAAGTAATTCGAGTCGAGTACATTGATGATAGACAAAAGATCCAATCGTTGGAGCATCGTAGGCTACATGGGCGCAGGCAAGACCTACCTCGGGAAAGAATTAGAAAAAAGGACCGGTTTGGAGTTCATCGATCTCGATGATGAGATCTCTCAACGGTACGAAGCCTCCATTTCCGAGATCTTTCAACGAAAGGGAGAGTTGGCCTTTCGGCGGATGGAACGTGAGGTTTTGTTGGACATTCTGGATCAGGATGACCTGATTCTTTCCACTGGTGGAGGAACACCTTGTTATTATGACAATATGGATGTTCTGAAGTCTAAATCCCACACCATCTATCTGGATCTTTCCATTCCACTCCTAGTGAAACGTCTGGAAGGGGAAAGAAAGGTTCGGCCTCTTCTCCCACCTGAAGGAGATCTAACTGAATTTGTTGCCAAACACCTGTTTGAAAGACGTCCATTTTACCTACGATCAGATGTGGTTTTTCGGCCAGAAAAAATGGATATTTCGGAACTTACCAAGATCATCCGACCATGAGAACTGCATCCATCCTTCGAGAGATCATCGAAAATCGTCGTACCACTAAACCGGACCGATTCACAGGAGAGGTCATTCCCGAACCCCTGGTGCGAGAAGTATTGGAATCTGCCAACTGGGCACCGACCCATGGATTCACTGAGCCTTGGCGATTCACCATTTGGACCGGCGATGGAAAATCTGAGTTAGTGGATTTTTTGATCCAATGGGATGAGAGCAGGAGTGGAAGAAATGAAGTTCGGGAGGAAAAGCGAATGAAAAGCGTTGAATCGTCCTCCCACATCATTGGAATCGGAATGAAACGAGGGGAGAACCCAAAGATCCCATTTCTAGAAGAGGTATGCTCTGTGGCCATGGCCGTCCAGAACATGTGGTTGACCGCTCATTCTCTCGGGTTGTCCGGGTATTGGTCAACTGGTGAGATCGGGTGGTCCGACGAGTTAAGAGATCTATTAGGACTTGGGGAGGAAGATCAGGCTATGGGCTTCTTCTATCTTGGAAAATCTGCGATTCAACCTCTGCCTGGAAGACGGATCACCACGATCGATGATAAGACCAAATGGGTTGGAGGTCAAACCAGTGAAACTCCATAAGGCTCTTTCTCGATCTGCACCTCGACAGTTTCCTTGAGCGACGTGGATAGAGAAACTCCCTTTACATCTGCCTTTACTGGATATCTTTTGTGACTTCTGTCCACCAGCACGGCAGTGGTAAGTCTTTTCAAGGGAACATCGAGAAAGAAATTCACCCCATAGATCAGGGTCTTTCCGGAATTGAGCACGTCATCCACCACGATCACTGAACCATTCCTGTATTCCTCATTTGAGAGAGAAAAGGATACCCCACTTTCTGTTGGATGGTCCTTATCCATATTCAGCTCTCCGAGAACCACTTCCAATTTGGAGATCTCCTTGAGCTTTTCCGCGATCAATTCGGCCAAGACATATCCACGATGACTGATCCCAGCAAGGATCAATCGGTTCTCCTTAGCATGGATCTCATAGATCTCCCATGCGATCCTTTGGATCC
>JAJLJK010000103.1:0-3056 GCA_033844885.1 Bacteroidota bacterium
TTCTCCCGGTTTGACGTCGATCTCACGGATGGATCGCTCGCGTGAAGGGGTGAGAATGCTGACCACCCCATCATAGATCGGGGTGTAAAGGGTATATCGGATCCTATTCCATGTATTCGGGGTAATCTTCATTTTTCGAAATTAAGAAAACAGAATCCAAATGTGTTGGTAGATGATACTGATTTTCAGTTCAATAAGTTGTAGGTGATTACATCAAGATCCAGATCGCGATCCCTGAATATTGATTCCAATGAAAAGGGTTCTGGGTCGACTGGGCCCATAGATATAGTTGCTGTCACGGTATCTCCCGGTATCAAAATCAGACTGGTAGGCATTGAGGAGGTTCTGAACGCCTCCAAAGATCTCCCAGGTCAATGGGGTATTTGGAATACGCTGTTTATAGGCCACCCGAAGATTGATCTCCAAAAAGGATCTAGAAAGGATCAATTCATCAACGGGTTGTTCTGGAGCTCCGGCAAAATGAGGAACTTTCATGGGCCCCGTGAAAACACTTGAAAGAGATCCATTCAGGTTGTTCTCTGGATAGATCTGTAGGGTCATGAATCCATATGTTTCAGGGGTTCTAAGGAAACTTGTCTCCGGCTTAATATCGGCTGACCAGGCAATGGGCGATTCGTATTCGGCGATCTGGAAAGTAACCCCTGCGTCGACCTGGATGATCCGATCATAATTTCCACGGGTCTCCAGGGTGATCCCGGCCACAGTGGCAGTGGGTCCATTCTTTCGGATCAATACCTGATTCCCTTCATCATCCGCTGGTCCTTCTTCCAGAATGAATGGGTCGACAAGGCTTGTTAGGAATCCATCCACCGTAAAACCCCAGATGTACCTTGGGGTGGGGAAGTTGGCATCCACCGAAAGGTTAAAACTATTCGAGTGTTCGGCCTTCAGGTTGGGATCGATCCGGATATAGCTGATCCCGCCTCCAGCAAAGGCAATGTGCATATCGGTCTCAAAGGCCTGTGGTGGCTTGAATCCCTGTGACCAGGATCCTCTTATCTGCCATTTTTGGGTGGGTTTGAAAAGTAGACCAATACGGGGAGTGAATATGCCACTTTCCACCAGGTTATGTTGATTGTAACGAACACCTGAAAGCAATGTCCATCTTTGATCCAGGTCCCAGTCGCTCTGTAAAAAAATGCCATCCATCCGGGTGATCTGATCAATGAGGTATTGATAGGCAGGAATGGCATCATATGTATCTTCCCATTGGGTCTCAGCCCCAAGGGTGAGTCGATTGATGGAATTTCCGATCATCATGGTATGGTCCAACTGGATTCCCCCCATAAGTGAAGAGGAAACCGTATTTCCCCAACCGGGACTTTGCTCGATTCCGGTATAATGGTCCCGAAGGGTGTGCTGGCCGCCAAAATAGGCAGTGATCTCAAAGGGCAGATCAGAAGGGGTGAAGGAGTAGTCCAAGGTTCCGGCCCATATATCATGAGTCCTTTCTTCACTTTGGTCTGCCTGATCCGCTGGTAGGTCGAAGCGATTTCCACCACGACGATATTCGTGCAATCGCCAGGCGGATAAATGAACTTTATGATGGTTGTTGGGGCGCCAAAAACTATTCAATCCCAAACTGTTATTCATGATCTCCGGGATCTCTGAATACCCGTCATCATTGGCGTCAAATGCATCTCTTTCACGGTGATTCCCCGTGACGGTGAGTCCGAATTTCCGGTCCGGTGTCACCAGGGTTCCATGGCCTGTCCAAACCTGATCCACGGCAGAACCTCCGATCAAAGAGGGAGAGTATTGAAGACCGAATCCGTTTTTCTCCGGTGTCCGGGTAATGATATTGATGGTTCCCGCAATGGCATTGGCCCCAAATAAAGCAGAACCACCCCCTCGAACCACTTCCACCCGTTCGATCTGTTCAGATGGAACGATCTCTAAACCGTAAAGGCTCATAAGGGAAGTGAAAATAGGTCGACTGTCGATCAGGATCTGGGAATAGGAGCCACCCAATCCGTTCATTCGGACCTGTGTATAATTACAGGTTTGACAATCCGTCTCCACTCGAAGACCCGGTTGAAAACAGATCCCATCGGCGAGGGAGTTACTCTGTGTGATCACCAGGGTCTTTCTGTCAAGAACGTTTACAGCAACAGGGTTGTCGATCCGCCGGCGATCCGTGCGAGTCCCGGAAATTACGACCTCATTAAGCATCAAAGGATCAGGTTGTAGGTTCACGGTCTGTATATCCTTGGATCGGAGTTCAGGGGCCACGATCTTCGGTATGCAACCCGAAGCCCGTATCGTGATTGCCCCGGATCGGCAAGGACCTTCATAGATAAAATGACCATCAGGTCCAGTGGACCCAACGATCTGATTCTCCCATTCGATCAGGGCATTCGGAAGGGGTTCTCCCTCAGAGAAAACTTCCAAATGAAAAAAGCATTCCTGACCTGAAAGCCAAAATCCGAAAATGGAAAAAAGAAGAAGAAGTGAATTTCTCACAGAAAATTATGCTTGCCTTTTAATATTATTAGGCAAAGCTAAAAAATAAATTCTGCCAAGCGAATCACCGAATGATCTTGAGGGTTTTCCATCCCGAATGGGTGCGGACCCTAAGGATGTGCAATCCTGTTATTTGATCAGGGATTTTGATCTTTATGAAGGGGTAGAAAGGATGAAGCTGGTAAAGGGTCCTACCGTTCAGATCATGGATCTCGAGCTCGTACATCGGTTCTGAGCTGATGAGAATATTGTTTTTTAATCTGAACATAGGCTGCACATGATCCTTTTCTAGACCCATGTTCGAGGTCAGGATCCATTGTATGCCCTGAAGGATATGTTGCTGAAACAAGGCATCAGAGGAGAAATCCGTAGCCCTATGTCCCAATGACGTGTAAAAGACCTTTCCTCCCTGTGGAAGGATACGTACCCATGATACTGCCCGGGATGAATCCCAGGTTCCACCCGTTGATCCCTGACCTGTTGTGGCCTCAACCATGAGGACCACGGTGTTGGTGGAATCGAAAAAGCCATTCTCCCAGTAGTAATATTCCTCACCTTTTGTCCATGGGTCG
>JAJLJK010000104.1:0-2129 GCA_033844885.1 Bacteroidota bacterium
GAAGCAACTTTTGAACCCACGGCGGAGTTAAGAAAGTTGACGGCGTCATTACTTACTCCGACAACAAGGTCGATCGCGGCAAGGGCGAAGAGTAAGTACACGAGGATCTGATAGCTATCCATGGGAACGAGCTGTTTTTAGGCTTCGCAAAATTACTTGCCTTAATCCGTCTAATTTTAAGTAAATGTTAAATTAACACAAATGAGGTTTCTCCACCCATCCCAAATGCTACTCTTTGCCGTTGGGACTACCTTTGTTGGAATTCTAGCCTCATGCGAAAATCATACTGAAGCCATGAATGACCAGGAATATTCCAATGCCCTGATCCACGAATCCAGCCCCTACCTTCTTCAACATGCCCATAATCCGGTCGATTGGTATCCCTGGGGTGAGCAGGCTCTGGACATCGCCAAGAAAGAGAACCGTTTGATATTGGTCTCCATTGGCTATAGTTCCTGTCATTGGTGTCACGTTATGGCCCATGAATCTTTTGAGGACGCTGAAGTCGCTGGCTTCATGAACGAACATTTTGTGAATATCAAAGTGGATCGCGAAGAAAGACCAGATATCGATCAGGTCTATATGACAGCGGTCCAGTTGATGACCCGTCAGGGAGGGTGGCCCCTCAATGTGGTCACGTTGCCGGATGGACGTCCGATCTGGGGTGGCACTTATTTTAGGAAAGAACAGTGGGTGGAGTCTCTCAAGGCCATTGACTCGGTGTGGCAGGAAGATCCTGAAAAGGTTCTGGAATATGCCAAGAAACTGGAGGAGGGTGTCCGGATCGCTGGATTGGTGGATGAAAATGATCGATCCACCGTTTCGTTGGACTCCATTCATTCATGGATCCGAGAATCCTCCACTCGGTGGGATACTCTCCATGGAGGGCCGGACCGGGCACCCAAATTTCCAATGCCGGTGGTTCTTGATCTCCTGTTCCATTATGATCACCTCTACCCTACATCCCCCGTAAAGGATCATTTGGAATTAACTCTTCTTTCCATGGCGAGGGGCGGGATCTACGATCAAATTGGCGGAGGTTTCGCTCGTTACAGTGTGGACGTTTACTGGAAGGTACCTCACTTCGAAAAGATGCTTTATGACAATGCCCAGTTGTTGAGCACCTATAGTATGGGTTTCAAGGTCTTTGGGAATCCTGAGATGAAAAAGGTCCTCTTTCAAACCCGCGAATTCCTGAACCGTGAAATGCGATCCCCCGAAGGTGGATATTACAGTGCTTTGGATGCAGACAGTGAAGGAGTAGAAGGCAAATTCTACGTTTGGTCGATCGATGACCTCAAACAGATCCTCGGAGTCGACTATCCCCTGTTTGCCGACCACTATGATGTTGAGGGAATGGGGCATTGGGAAGGGGATCATCATATCCTCCTTCGTCATGGTTCTATTTCGGAGACTGCAGCCAGGAATGGTCTCTCTTCAGAGGATATGGCTGACAAGGTGGAACATTGGGAAAATTCCTTGTTGATCATCCGGAACAAAAGACCGAGGCCGGGAACAGATACTAAGATACTGACCTCCTGGAATAGTCTATTGGTGGTGGGTCTTTTGGATGCCTATTCAGCCACCCAACAGCCTGAATTCAGAAAGGATGGCCTCGACCTCATGGACCTGATCATCCGTGAATTCATTACAGATGACGGGCAGGTCCTTCATGGAAGGAATATGGAAGAGAGTTTCCTTGAGGACCATGCTACAGCGATTCGAGCGCTGATCAAAAGTTTCTGTATCACCGGTAATGGTCAGTATCTTTCTCTCGCCGATACCCTGGCGAAGAAGACCCTTGCGATCTTTGGAAAGAAGGGCCAAAACTTACTTTTCTTTCGTCCAACCAACGAACATTCCCTCTTTGCCGAGTCTCAGGAGATCCAGGATAATGTGATCCCCGCGGCCAACAGCATGATGGCCAGAAACTTGTTCTACTTGTCAAGATTGACCGGGAACCTTGAATTCGAGGAAAGGTCTCGAGCCATGTTGGAGGTGGTAAACCCAAGGATCGGAGATTACCCGGAGGGGTATGCACAATGGCTTGAGTTGGCATTGGAAATGGAAGATCCCTTTTATGAAGTGGCCGTGGTGGGAGAAAAAGCATCTGAGATCGCCCTTAAACT
>JAJLJK010000105.1:0-2701 GCA_033844885.1 Bacteroidota bacterium
TGATGAATGGCATGGTCAGGGTATTTTGATGAGGTATAAAAATAAAAAACCCCGCCATACGGCGGGGCCAAAAACAAAAATGAAAAGAGAGCTAGAAGAACAAGGCAAATCCAAAGTTGATGGTGTTGAGGTCGAGATTCAGGCCGAAGTTGCCCGAGTTGGTCTCGGTCGTTCCACCATTTCCATTATCCTGCTCAGTCTTGACGGACTGGTACCCGAGGAACCCATAGCGCATTTCCAGCGCAAAGGTCTCGGTCAGGAAGTAGTTGAAGCCGGGAGCCACACCTACATTGATCAGGGATTGAGATGGCCCATCTACCGTTGTACCGCCATTCTCGGTTTCTGAACTCCCTGAACCATAGGCAAAATGGAATTGTCCAAATGCCGAAAAGCGATCGGTGTACGGGAAGTAGTAGCGGGCGTAAGGAGCGATCAGGAACTGGGTGCTCTTGTTCACAATGTCCCCCTGATTTTGACCAGCTCCAACATTGGTGTTTTTGGCACTGTTGAATGCAATGCCCAATCCTACACTAACGCGATCCATAATGAAATAGCCGCCTCCCAATTGGATTCCGAACCCGGAGTTCTTGAATTGATCCACACCGTCTGTTTCGGTGCTTCCTGAATTGAAATTGATTCCACCGGTCGCCTGAATGGTTCCCGATTCAAACTGGGCAAAGGCACCGTAGGACATCAGTCCCAAAGCCATTAGAAAGATCTTCTTTTTCATAGATAAAGGTGAATTTTGGTTTTCATGTAGGAAATTACTGCCTTGTACGTGTGATTTGATTTGGTCTTGGGGGCTTCTTTCAACGTAGGATTGTTCATAACCCCTTGAAAAGGACAAAAAAAAGCCTCCGAATTTCGGAGGCTTTTCTCTAGGAGCCAATCAGTTATCTATGGGCGATCAGATCGGGATTATTGTCCTTATCTCCGCTAATGGTTCCGTCACTGGTGATGTTTCCAAGCAGTAGAATGCCGGCAACATGGGGTGCGGCCATACTGGTTCCACTCAAGGAGGCATAACCCCCATCCTTGTAGCAAGAAGTAACGCTTACGCCTGGAGCCGCGTAGTCCACAGGTGGGTTGCCGTAATTAGAGAAATAGGCCATCACATCGTTGTTGTCCATGGCCGAAACGGTATAAATATTGTTTCCATTGGCTCTGGCCGGAGATGAGTTATTGGCGTTGATGCCATCATTTCCTGCAGCGAGAACGAATTTACAGGTGTTCGAAGCAGATATCACGGCGTTGTCAAGAGTGGTGCTGATGCCTCCGCCCAAACTCATGTTCGCTACATCATGGGCTCCTGCATTTCCTGCAACATGATTCACACCCGCGATGACTCCAGACAAAGAACCGCTTCCGCGACGGTCCAGAACCCGAACGGCCACTACGGTTGCACCGGCAGCAACACCTATGACGCCTTCTGTATTATCGATGGCAGCGATGGTTCCAGCAACGTGGGTTCCATGGCCATTTTGGTCATCAGGGTTGTTGGCATCCTTTCCGCCAAGGAAGGAAACGCTTCTTCCCTGATCCACATTTAGATCAGGATGATCTTGATCCACTCCAGAATCGATGATCCAAGCTGTCTTCCCAGATCCAGAACCTGCTCCACCCACTCGGGTAATTCCCCATGGAGTACTTTGTGGAGGTGGAGTGCCACTACCGCCGCCACCAGGTCCTCGGCCATTTCCGGGAGCCAGTGCTACAATTTGGTCTTGTTCAATGTATTCGATCTCCGCATCTTGACGGAGAATTTCCAGTTCATTGGAGTTCAAGGTGATGCTGAATCCGCGAACGGTCTTACCGTAAACATGAAGCGGTGACCTCGAGGTCAGTCCATTCCGTTCCAGGATCTTGTCAACCTCTTGCTTCATATAGGTCTGAGACTCATCGAACGGCAGAGTAGTAGGATCCACCTGAGATTCACCAGGTGCTTTGAGAACTACGATATATTGATCGGGGATAAGTTGAGAGGACATGTATCGAACCACCGGGGCAATAGCCTCCTGAGGAGGAGTGGGGTTGTTCTCTACATTTCTTTCACACGACATGGTGCCTACCATCAATGGAAGACAAGCCCACAACAGATGGGTTCTTTTCATCTTGGGTAAATTTTTGTTATACGTCTTAGAAAGCTACAAAATAAATTGGCATCTAATTGAAGGTCAAATCCTTCAAAAGCCTCGTTTATTTGGAAGCATATTTCTTGACGTCATCAGAAGTGATGGTCTTACCGGACAGGATCATCAAACGTTCGACCACATTCCGCAATTCTCGGATATTCCCGGTCCAATCGATGTTTCTGAGTTCTTCCATTCCGGCCTTTTCCACCGACTTTGGAGACATTCCCTGAGATTCGGCGATCTGGTCGATGAAGTGTTCGGCCAGAGAAGGGATATCTTCTCTTCGATCATTCAATGGAGGGACCTTGATGAGAATGACACTCAAACGATGATAGAGGTCTTCCCTGAAATTGCCCTTTTCGATCTCCGACCGGAGATCCTTATTGGTAGCAGCAACTACACGAACGTCCACTTTGATCTCCTTATCTCCACCTACCGGGGTGATCTTACTTTCCTGTAAGGCCCTGAGTACCTTGGCTTGTGCACTAAGGCTCATGTCACCGATCTCATCCAGGAAAAGGGTTCCACCTGAGGCGATCTCAAATTTTCCCTTTCGATCCTTAACGGCT
>JAJLJK010000106.1:0-4579 GCA_033844885.1 Bacteroidota bacterium
AGCATCACCTTCACCGGATATGCTGATCCCTCATTGAATGTTCAGTTTTCCCCAAAGGCACCCCAAAGTGGCTTTGTGAGTCCCACTAACAATAATATTATTGCCAAGATCCGTGTGCCTTCATCCCTATCAGGCATGTCCCTTTCCAGGAGTTTGAATGTCTTCGGAACCTTTCGGGACAATTATTGCCCTGTTAGAGGAGTAGCAACGGCCAGGATCACTATCCAGGTCACTGTTCCTCTGGCCATTCCGGATTCCCTATTGTTCTGTTCCGGTGATAGTCTTTACCTACCTTACAATATGGGTGGTGGTTCTGTGACCTTCAATCCATCCCCCGTAAGGGTAACCAGCGACAAAGCGGTCTTTTGGCTGACGTCATCCACCAACATCACGGCCACTCATTCTTCCGGTTATTCGGTATCTTGTCAGGCCTATTATCAAAATACACCTAAACCGAATCTTACAGCGGTTGGTGGTAATGTGATCCTACAAAATCCACAGGATTATGATGACTTTACCATTTTCTTACAAGGGGTTCCGATCGCTGTGAATACGCCCGCGGTTTCGGTTTCCCTTACCGGGGACTATTATGCGGTAGGGATAAAGAATGGCTGTTCTTCCTTGAGCGATACCGTTCAAATTTCCAACCTAAGGATCGCAAACACCAATCTTCCATCCGACCCATTGTACGGACAGGTCAGATCACGTAGTAGTTATGGATCTGTGTTTACCATTTTACAATCAGGAGGAGCCCTTACCCAATTGAAGGCCATTCATCTGTATGGGATCATTCCTGACAGTTCGATGGTTGAGTTAGGACAGACCACCCTTCAGATCCGAGACCTGAATGGTGCAGGGGCATTTCAGGTGGATAGCCTTGTTGCCGGACCACATTGGATCACCGCCTACGGAAACGGAAACCTTCAAAATGGCGTGGACTATATTGTCTATGTCGAAACGGATACCACTTATTCTCTCAACCTGCAAACACCGGCCAATTTCCCTTACAATGACCCTACGGGCCGGGTCCGGGTCTATAATGGGGTCTTCAGTGCGACCCGTGGATTCCCTTCGGTTTCCAGCCCAAGGATCCCCTACATCGCCCTCGAGGGTCCTTCGAACCTGGAGATCTCAGAGAATCCTTGGATGGGGATCCGGGTATTTCCGATTCCCTCCAATGAAGGCCTGACGATCCAAAGCGAGCAGGTTATCAACGGTCGATTGACCCTGACCGATCTTGCCGGTCGAACCATAGAATCGGTTGAGGTGAATTCCCAAAAGGAGATCCACATCGCCCGAAAGGGATGGGGTAGTGGAATGTATATCCTTCGGATCGTTTCCGAAAAAGGAGGGTATTCCATTCCGGTCATCTTCCGGTAGAATAACAACGGCGGGGTTTCCCGCCTTTTCTTGATACTTTTTAACTAAAAAATTAGTTAATAAACTAAAAGTTTAGTTATATTTGATTCAACCGAACGAATCATGAAAGAACTTACCAAGGCAGAGGAACAGATCATGCAGCTCTTATGGGAGCAAGGGAAAGCGGTGGTAAAGGATCTTATTGAAAAGATGCCCGAGCCCCGACCCGCCTATAATACCGTATCGACCATTATAAGGATCCTGGAAAAGAAGGGGTTTGTGGGACATGAGGCCATTGGAAAGACCCATGTCTATCATCCATTGGTCACACGCGAATCCTATCGGCAGTTCATGGTGAAGAGGCTGGTGTCCGATTATTTCGGTGGAAGTCCGAAGAAACTGGTCAGCTTTTTCATGGAGAAGAAACAGATCGACCTCAATGATCTCGATGAGATCCTTGGAACTGAAAACGACTGAGAGTATGTGGACCTATTTAATTCAGGTTTCGGCAGCAGTGACCTTGATCTCCTTGATCGTCGCCATCATTCCCCGCTCAAGGACCTCCCATGACTTTGTCCGGCACCTTATTCTGATCTCCTGGATCCTGGCGTTTCTATTACCAGTCTTTCCAATTTCCCGTGGAATCTCTTCCCTGGATGTTGTGGGAGGAACTCTCCCTACGATCGAGATCGGGTCCGGAGGTTCGATGGATAGCGCATACGTTTCAGGAATTTGGGATTGGGTCCTTGTAGCCTATTGGATAGGGGTAGCATTCATGTTGACCCGATTCATACGTGAACTCTACAGGGTCCTGACCCTAGAGGAAGGGCTGCGCCCGATCCGAAAGGGGAGTGTGCTGATCTTCAGATCCTCCCGAGTGAAGGAACCCTATTCGTTCTGGAACAGGATCCATCTCCCTCAGGATCTACCTGGAGAGTGGGAACCCATTATTCTCTCGCATGAGACCGCTCATATTCGTTTGCACCATTCTTTAGATATCCTTCTTTTGGAGCTTTCCTCTGCTTTCGTTTGGTTTTTGCCACCTGCGTGGTGGTTAAAGAAGTTTCTAAGGAATGTTCATGAATACCAGGTGGATCGATATGTAGCTCGCGAAAATGGCCTGGACGCCTATCGCGAGGTCCTCCTCCAGGTATTGTTCGACACCCGTGAACCCATGTTGCTTCACGGTTTCTCAGTTACCAACCTTAAAAACAGAATCAAAATGATCCGTCAACCAAAACCATTGTCCACCATGGTGAAGATATCCATGGTGTCTCTTGTCCTTCTCTTGATCACCGCGGTCGCGGGATGTGAGAAATCCAAGGAGGTCACTCCGGTTCCGGAAGCCCAACCTACAGAAGCCATAAAAGTGGCAATCATGGAAGCCGATGTTCCTCCCCGGCCTGAGAAATGCCAGGATGAGACCAACAAGGAAAATGCCATGAAGTGCTTTCAGGAAGGTCTCGTCGAGCACATCATTCGAACGATGAAGTACCCCGACGAGGCTCGTGAACGCGGCCTTGGAGGTGTTGCCTATGTTCAATTCGTCATCAATAAGGATGGAAAGGTGGAGCAGGTCCGGGTATTGAAACTATCCATCAACGGGCCTGAAGGATCAGCCGAACCCACCGAGGCCGAGAAAAAGCTCTTTGCGGATGCATCCACTCAAGTCGTGGAAGGCCTTCCCGAATTCTCACCCGCGATCAAGGATGGAGAACCAGTTTCTGTCGAATACACACTCCCATTAAAATTCGCTTTGGATTGACCCGTCATATCGATCTTAGGAATAAATTTGGTTCATCAAATTTAACCTTATGAAGAAAGTATTTCTAGGATTGGCCCTTGTGGCTTCGATCGTCGCCTGTAAGAAGGACGACAAAAATGACTCTGGTTCAAAGACCACACGCGAGAAGATCGTAGGCATCTGGCTTGGTGACAAGCAGATCGATGTCGAGAAGACCAATGGAACCGTGACCTACAGTGATACTACCGACCTGACCGGTTTCCAATTGAACTTTGCCAACGATGGCAATGTGTTCTTCAGCATTGGTGGATTCCCTCTGGATACTGCCTCTTGGGCGCTCAATGGTGATACAAAGATCCTTCTCGACGGGGAGGAGTTCACCATTAAGAACCTTACAGACAATCAATTCCATGTGGGTTACGATTCTACCTATGTAGGTGGAGGTACCACCATGGAATACATGATGGACATCTATTTGAAACGGTGATCCTGAATGACCATAAAAAAAGGGGGCCACTTGGCCCCCTTTCTTTTTTCAAGATCTTTTAGTCTCTCGATCCACCCATGAATAGAAGGATGTAATAGGCAAGCGTGGTAAGGGACGCCAGGGCAGAGACCAGATAGGTTCTGGCAGCCCATTTGAGCGCGTCAGCAGCCTTATCATGCTCGGTGGTATTGGTGATCCCTGCGGTGTTCAGCCATGCAAGGGCGCGGTTACTTGCGTCGTACTCCACCGGGAGGGTGACAAAGGCAAAAGCCGTTAGAACCGCCTGCAAAATGATCATGGCCAGGAATACCTCCCGCATTGGGAACCAGGAGACGATAAATACACCAAATAGTAGGAACATGAAAATGTAACCCATGGCCTGTGAGCTGAACTGTACGATGGGGACCATTGCACTTCTGAACTGAAGCCATTTATAAGCCTTGGCATGCTGAACCGCATGTCCACATTCGTGCGCAGCCACTGCGGCAGCGGCCACCGAACGTCCGCTGTAAACATCGGGACTCAGGTTCACGGTCTTATTCACCGGATTATAATGGTCAGAAAGTTTGCCGGGAACAGAGGTGATCTTCACATCGTAGATCCCATTGTCATGCAGCATCTTCTCTGCCACTTCCGCACCGCTCATTCCGGAGCTCAGGGCCAGCTTGCCATACTCCTCGAATTTCGATCGAAGCCGCATCTGGACAAAGAAACCTATCGCCGCGAAGGCGATCAAAATGATGAATAGCATAGTCGTTAAATGATTTTCAAATCTGAACGCAATTTACATGCCTTTTGTGCGAATCTGACACTTTTTCACAGATGATCATTCACCGACCTGCCAAACTCGTTCGATTGGGTTAGTTTTGTCCCTGACAATTCTGACACATGAGCCAAGATTCCAACCGACCCCTGATCCTAGTAGCCAATGATGACGGTATCACCGCCCCGGGTCTGCGGACCCTGATCAAGGTGATGAACCGGATCGG
>JAJLJK010000107.1:0-15394 GCA_033844885.1 Bacteroidota bacterium
AATTTCCCTCTTTCGGTGGTTTGGTATTCGTCCATGAATTATACCACCTTGAAGTGGACGGATGATCTTCCCCATAATGAGTCAGATCGATTGAGTTATGTTCACCAACTCATTTTAGCAAGGAAATTCAATGAATCCATTTCGTTTGAATTGGTTCCTTCCTACACCCATTTTAACCTGGTTGAGACCAACGAGCAGCCCAACGACATCTTTTCCCTAGGGTTTGGAGGACGTGTAAAGATCACCAATCGTGTTGCCCTTACGGCTGAGTATATGCTTCAAATGCCTCCGAACACTTACCTTGATAACGGGCAGCTTGTCGAGTACAACAATGCATTGAGTGTGGGAGTGGATATCGAGACAGGTGGACACGTTTTTCAGCTGCATGTGACCAATTCCAGAAGTCTGGCAGATCCTTTTTGGATGAATCGTACACCGGGAAGCTGGGGAAATGGCGATATTTACTTCGGATTTAACATAAGTAGGGTCTTTACCCTAGTCAAGCCTAAAATGCCGGAAAGCCAGTTTTAACCCATGAGATACGACCTGATCGTAGTAGGAGGAGGGTTGGTCGGTTTGGCCACCGCCTACAAATATTCGCTCAAGTACCCTGGACACAGGATAGCGGTCCTGGAAAAAGAAAGGAAATGGGCATTCCATCAATCAGGTCGAAACTCCGGAGTCATCCACAGTGGCATTTATTACAAACCGGGAAGTTACAAGGCAAGGAATTGTGTGGAGGGTCGCAAACAATTGGTCGAGTTCTGTGAGGAACACGATGTTGCATATGAGATCTGTGGCAAGATCATACTGGCTACCTCTCAAGGCGAAGCAGACCGATTACCGGGCCTCCTGGACAGAGCCAAAGCCAATGGTCTCGATGGGGTCCGCCAGATCGGACCATACGAGATCCGTGAGATCGAACCCTTTGCGGAAGGACCCGCAGCGCTATTCGTCCCTCAGACAGGGATCGTGGATTACAAGGGCATGGCATCAAGAATGGCCGATCTCATCCGAACCAGAAACACCCATAATCGACTTTTTCTCGACCACCCGGTCGTTGATATCAAGGATTCACCAGAGGGAAAAATACTCATCACTCCCTCCGGGGAGATGAAGGCGGCAAAGGTGGTCTTCTGTACAGGGCTCCAATCCGATCGGATGGCCCGGTTGGATGGGTTGAGACCAGAGGTGCATATTGTCGGTTTCCGAGGGGATTACTTTGATCTTACGGATTCGGGGAAAAAGAAGGTCCGAAACCTCATCTACCCAGTTCCCAACCCCACTGTGCCGTTTCTAGGAGTACACTTTACCCGGATGTATGACGGTGAGGTGGAGTGTGGCCCAAATGCGGTGTTCTCCTTTAAAAGAGAAGGCTATTCAAGAACCGCCTTTGATCTTCATGATACCGCAGCAGCACTTGCGTTTGCTGGTACCTGGAGGCTTTTTAGAAGTCATTGGAAATTTGGACTGGGAGAATATCAAAGAGCCTTTTCTAAGTCCCTTTTTTTGAAAGCCCTTCAAGGGTTGATCCCCAGCCTTGAATCTTCGGACCTTAAACCTGGGCGGTCAGGGGTTCGAGCTCAGGCCCTTGATAAGGATGGGAAAATGGTCGACGATTTTTATTGGGAAGAGGGTAAGAATAGTTTGCATGTCATCAATGCGCCCTCACCAGCCGCCACGGCTTGTTTAAGTATTGGTGATGAGATCGTGGATCATTTGGAAAAAATGAATTGACCACCCAACCCTTTTGCACGGATCTCCGTCTATCATATTGAACGTCGGATCCAGTAATGGAAAAGCGTTCCCCTAAACGTTAAAAGCACCTCTGAACGATCGTCAACCCACGATCGTGTCAAGAGAGGCTCCCCACCTAGCAAAGGCCCTTTTCGAAGGGCTTTTTGTTTTTGGTGTATGGGCAATTCAGACCGAGGGTTTCCCCATGGGATATTTGTACCTTTGCACTTTCAAAAAATTTCCTGTGGAAATGAATGGTTCCCTTTACGCTATTTCTCCTGTGGATGGTCGGTACCAACGCCATACCGAGGCTTTGCAATCTTATTTTTCTGAATATGCGTTGATCCGCTACAGGGTCAGGGTAGAGATCGAATATTTCATTGCACTTTGTGAACTCCCCCTTCCTCAACTTTCTGAGTTCGATCAGGAGAAATTCGATGTCCTACGAGGGATCTATCGGGATTTCACGGAAGTAAACGCCTTGCGGATCAAGGAGATCGAAAAGACCACGAATCATGATGTCAAGGCTGTTGAGTACTTCATCAAGGAGGAGTTCGACCGTCTTGGACTGTCCGATCACAAGGAATTCATTCACTTCGGCCTTACCTCTCAAGATGTGAACAACACCTCTATCCCGCTTTCATTGAAAGAAGGTATGGAAGAGGTGATCATGCCCACCTTGGACCAGATCCTTCAGCGTATTGAGACCCTGGCTTCAGATTGGGATCACATTCCCATGTTGGCTCGCACCCATGGTCAGCCTGCCTCTCCTACACGACTCGGAAAGGAGATTCGGGTATTTGCCGTTCGACTTCGCGAACAATTTGCCCAGCTGTCAACCCAACCCTATCCCGCGAAATTTGGAGGTGCCACCGGAAACTTCAATGCTCATACCGTTGCCTACCCTGAAGTGGACTGGCACACCTTTGGTTTTCGATTTGTCGAGGATCAACTCGGATTGAAGCGCTCGCACCCAACGACCCAGATCGAACACTACGACCACCTTGCCGGACTTTTTGATGTTCTCAAGAGAATATCAACCATCATTATCGACCTCGATCGGGATATGTGGACCTATATATCTATGGATTACTTCAAGCAAAGGATCAAAAAGGGCGAAGTGGGTTCCTCTGCCATGCCTCATAAGGTCAATCCCATCGATTTCGAGAATTCGGAAGGAAACCTGGGGATTGCCATTGCCCTTTTCGAACACCTATCGGTCAAATTGCCGATCAGTCGACTTCAAAGAGATCTCACAGACAGTACGGTCCTTAGAAATATCGGCGTTCCACTGGGCCATTTGCTCATCGCGCTGAAAAGCCTGGAGAAAGGGCTTTCTAAAGTGATCGTTAACGAGGAAAAGATCGGAGCGGATCTTGAAGAGAATTGGGCGGTCGTGGCCGAAGCTATTCAGACCATCCTTCGTAGGGAATCTTTCCCGAATCCCTATGAAGCTCTCAAGGGATTGACCCGAACGAACGAGAAGATCACACAAAGATCCATCCATTCATTCATCGAAACTTTGGAGGTTTCAGACAGCTTGAAGGAGGAGTTGAAGAAGATCACTCCACAGAACTACACCGGACAGTAAGGTCGATCATACGATCTCGAGAAGGAGCCCTTTCAGGTATTCTCCTTCAGGGTGACTCAATCGAACCGGGTGATCCATGGGCTGGACCAAACGCTGTAGAACCCTTATCTCTCGCCTGCTTTCGATGCCTGCAGCACGAATGGTGTCATAGAATAGCTGAAACGGTACATTCTGCGAACAAGAAAAGGTCATCAGGATACTTCCGGATTTCATTTTCTCCATGGCCATAGCATTCAATCTTTTATAGCCAACAACCGCGTTGTGACTGCTACTCCTTCTTTTGGCAAAGGCAGGAGGGTCGAGGATAATGATATCATGGTCCAAGGCATCTTCTTTGAGAAAATCGAAGACATTGGCCGTTAGGGAGGTATGCTTTTTCAGGAAGGAGGGATCATTCCACTCGATATTTCTATCCGTGATCTGCATGGCCCGTTCCGAAATGTCCACGGTGGTTACATGACGAGCTCCACCGGCAAGGGCATACACTGAAAATCCTCCGGTATACCCAAAGGCATTGAGGACGGTCTTTCCTTCAGATAATTGACCAATGATCCTTCGATTCTCTCTTTGATCCAGAAAGAAACCGGTTTTTTGACCACCTTCCACGTCGATCAGAAATCGATGTCCATATTCCATGGCAAGAATATGCTCTGCTGGATCACCATCCAATAAGCCATCCTTGTGGATCGGATCCTTTATCAGGTCCTTGTTTCTGAGATAGGTAGCCTTCCAACCATTCAATTCTTTCAGGGTGTTCTGGATAATGGGGATCATTCGATCCATCCCTTCATGATGGCATTGGACCACTGCATTTCCGGCGTACCAATCAATGATGAGACCGGGTAGGGCATCTCCCTCTGCGAAAACCAGACGGAATGAGTCGGTACCAGGCAAGTCCATGATACCTGCGATCTCGCGTGCTCTCCATGCCTCCTTGATCCTTTTAGGAAGGACCTCCTCGGGTACAATGGATTCTCCAAAAGCCAGGATCCTGACTGCGATCGAACCTTGACTGTAATACCCTGTCCCGAGTATGCGGTCATCGTGCGATCGGACCGTTACCCAATCCCCATTCTGTAGTTCCTTATGTCCTGAGAAAAGGGCTCCTGAAAAGATCCAGGGATGCATCCTGCTCAATCCACCTTCTTTACCCTTTCGTATATAGATATCGTGTAATTCAGTCATTTTAATTCGGAATAATGTGGAATGTGATCCATGAATTCAACTGGCGGATTCCCCTCTCTAATGCGGGCCATCCAATGATCGATCCCGTTACTGATCAATAGGAAAGGAACCTGGAGTGTAAGGTTATATCTACATGCCTGGTGAAAGGCCTTTTCATCTATTCGGACTTCAGGGGCCTTACATTCGACCAATAGCCGTGGTCGGGTCCCATGGTAGACCAGGATATCACTCCTTCGGGTCATTTGGTTCACCTTCAATCCTTTTTCAATGGCGATCATCGAAGAAGGGTACTCTAAATGTCGGATGAACAGATTCAAGATATTTTGTCGAACCCATTCTTCAGGTGTGAGAACCAGCTTTTTCTTCCGAATGATATCCTGAATAAATACGGTGTCCCCGATCCTCTCGGTGGAAGGTTCAAATTCTGGAAGATTCAGCCCCGGTAACTCCATGGGCCAAAACTACGGGATTAATGAATTCGAGAATTATAGTTCTGTGGGTACTTTCCGGGGATCTTCTGGTAAATGGCCTGAATGTGGTCCAGATCCGTTGAGAGGTCTCCTGTAGGGAGAAACACATCCGCGATGCCCGCTTCCTTTTTCAGGTAATCCAGATATCCCAAACTGATTGGCACCCCGGCTTTTTGGGAAATATGATAGAATCCAAGTCGCCATTTTTCCACACGTTTTCGTGTTCCTTCGGCCGGAACGAGGATCACCAGTTGATCGGTTCCCTTCAGGAGTTCGGAGGCATGATCCACAAGATTGTTCCTTTTTGTCCGATCGACTCCCAACGCTCCGGTCCATTTGAAGAACCCTCCAAATATTCCTTTGGTGTAGGGGTCCTTGATGAAGTACTTCACGTCCAAACCCATGATCCAAAAAGCGGAAAGGGAGAAGAGGAAATCCCAATTACTGGTATGGGGGGCAGCGATCATCACCGAATGACCTGCCTTTGCAAGATGTTCATCTGACACTTTTAGATGCCAGCCAAATAGGCGGAACACAATTTTAGCAAAGGCCTTTTTCATGCCCTTATTTTACAGTGGAGAAGAATCTTTTGTGCCAACTCTCGACGGCAGGCACCCTCCAATGGTCCTTAAATTCACCCATAGTGGTGACCATATTATTGAAGACCGTGGTCTCCGGAGAGATATCTCCTTCGCGAACCATTTTCGAGAAGTCCATCATGGGTACGCTGACCACCATGCCATTGTCAACAAAAGCTACCTGTGTACGGTCTAAAAGATCTACTCCAAGTTCATTTTGCAAGGTTCGGATCATCCCAACAGAAGCGTCAATACTGCAACCGGTGGCCGGTTGGGAGGATTCATCCACTCCAATGATGATGAAACGATGTTCCCTGATCGTGTAGGAGGCATCCAGATCGGTGCCATGAGCTTTCCATTCGGAGATGAATTTTTCAAGGACGGCGGAGGCAACTTCTTCCTCTTCCATGGTCAATGGACGGGGCGCCTGGTAGATCCAGATCCTTGAATGGTCGGGCAATTGTTCGAAGTGTGTCATTTCAAGTTTTTAAAGGTCTTCTGCCTGGGCGATGAGTTCTGCAATGTCCATCACCTTGATATCATTCTCTCTGTCCTTGTTCTTAACGCCATCCGTCATCATCGTGTTGCAGAAAGGACATCCCGTGGCTATGAATTCAGGCTGAGTCTCGATGGCCTCTTCCGTACGTTCGACATTGACATCCTTATTGCCTTTTTCAGGTTCCTTGAACATCTGGGCTCCTCCGGCCCCACAGCATAATGCCTGATTCTTGCACCTTTTCATTTCAACCAATTCGGCATCGAGCTTTTTGATCAGATCTCTGGGGGCTTCATAGACCTTGTTTCCCCGGCCCAGATAGCATGGGTCGTGGAATGTGATCCTCTTTCCCTTGAATGATCCTCCTTCGATGGTCAATCGACCTTCGGTGAGAAGGTTTCTCAAGAACTGTGTATGATGAACCACCTCGTAATTCCCACCCAATTCGGGATATTCATTTTTCAAGGTATTGAAGCAATGAGGACAGGTGGTGACAATTCGGGTGACTTCGTAACCATCCAGAACCTGAATGTTCATCATTGCCTGCATTTGAAACAGGAATTCATTCCCGGCTCTTTTGGCAGGATCACCGGTACAGCTTTCCTCAGTGCCCAAAACGGCAAAGGAAACTCCTGCCTTGTTAAGGATTCGGGCAAAAGCCTTGGTGATCCTTTTTGCACGGTCATCAAAACTCCCGGCGCAACCCACCCAGAAAAGGACCTCGGGTTTCTCTCCCCTTGAGGTCATCTCTGCCATGGTCGGTACGGTGAAAGTGGTTTCACTCATCTTTCGATCGATTATTGCTGAAGAACAAAGGTGTCGGTAGGAGTGATCCAGCCTACAACTCCTGTTCCTCGTTTATAATAGAACGGCAGGTCGTCAGACAAGCCGTTGTTCATCAATACATCTGTAAAAACGGATCCTCTCAAATTCACACTGTCCATGAAGTTGGTCAAACTGTCCACGGGCAAGAATGGCAAAACATCCTCCATTAAAATGGATCCGGATCGCCCATTGAAGGTCAGGTCGATCTGAACCAGATCACTTTCTCTCCTCACCGAATTGGGAATGGGTATTGCCTCCAGATCGTACGTCAGTTCCCAATTAAGGGTCTTTCCGGATTTGTACAATCGCTCGACCTTAAGTCCTTCCACGCCCGAGTTTGAAAGGGTGTACTCACTGAATTCGTCAAACCCTGTGACCCTGAGAGTGTCCAAGAACCTACCCGTGTAGATCATAGGGAGTCTCTGGGTGGTCGTAAAGGATCGTGCAGTTTCGCTCAGGGGGAGGAGAACCTCGAAGGAATCCTTTTTACAACCAGCGATCAGAAAGAGGGATACTATGGCGGCTTCCCATCGCATGATCAAGATTCTTGGGTCCAGTTGGCACGGTCCATTTGAGAGAACTGCCATGGAGCACCATTGTTCTCGACATTGGTCATCATCAGGTTCAGCTCCTGAGAGGCGGCTGATTCTTCCATGACCAGGTAATTCCTCATTTGCATGATAATGGAAACCGGATCGATATTCACTGGGCAGGCCTCCGTACATGCGTTACATGTCGTACATGCCCATAATTCTTCCGGTGTAATGAAATCGTTGAGAAGTGAACGACCATCATCGACAAATGAACCCTTGTTGGCATCGATGTTCTGCCCAACTTCCTCAAGACGATCCCGGGTATCCATCATGATCTTTCTGGGCGAAAGTTTCTTCCCGGTCATATTGGCTGGACATACAGAGGTACATCTTCCACATTCTGTACAGGAATAGGCGTTCATCAGGTTCACCCAGGTCAGGTCTGTGACATCCTTTGCCCCGAATCGCTCCGGCGCAGCCTCTCCTTCCGGTGGATTGGCATAAGGATCCGCAGAGGGATCCATCATTAATTTCACCTCGCGGGTCACAGTTTCATTATTCGGCAACTCCGTCGGTGGATCGAGTTTACTGTAGTATGTGTTCGGGAAGGCGAGAATAATGTGGAAATGCTTGCTAAAGGGAAGGTAATTCAGGAATGCGAAAATCCCCAGGATATGGATCCACCAGGCAAACCTCTCAATGAAGTGAAGGGTGGGTTGATTCATTCCTTCAAAAAGTGGGGCAATGAATTGACTGACGGCAAATGGACCGGTAATGGTATTCTCAAAATTGGCTTCGGCCGAATTCATGGTCAAAAGGGCCAACATCAGGAAGATCTCAATGTAGAGGATGTTATTGGCATCCTTGAATGGCCAGCCCTTCATCTCCGCCATATTGAAGCGGGGGAGCTTGAGAACATTCCTTCTCAATAAAAAGACGACGCAGGCAATGATCACAAACAACGCCAGGATCTCGAAGAACCCGATAGCAATGGAATAAAGATGACCCAGAGGTTCGGCAAAGAGACGGTGTGTTCCAAAGATCCCGTCAATAATGATCTCAAGGATCTCGATATTGATCAGAATGAAACCTGCATAGACGATGAAGTGGAAGAAACCGGCAATGGGTCGGGCCTGCATTTTACTTTGTCCGAAGGCGACACGGATCATGGTCCTCCAACGGTCGGCGGATCGATCCGATCGATCCAAATCCTTCCCTAAAAAGATATTTCGGCGGATCTTCCCTGCATTTCTGGCAAAGAACCAAATGGTCACCCCAAGGGCGATGATGAAAACGACGTTGGGTATTCCGAAGTGCATAAGACTGTTATTTCTCGCTTGATTCCCCCGGATCTCCTTCCATTTTCTGAATCTCCTCCTCGGTATACTTGGCCTTGTCCTTGCCGCCGAACAGGGAGAACTTCACATATTTTCCGGGATTGTATTTGATATCCAACAAAAGTCGATTCAATGAGTTCGAAGCATCCTCGAGGTTGTCATAGAGCTTGTCGTCGTTGACCAGTTTTCCGAGTGAACCCTCTCCGCGGTTGATCTTGCCGAGGATCTCTTCGGTATGTCTGGAGGCTTCATTCAGCTTCTTCATGGTCGAGGCGATATCTGCCTTGGCAATGGAATCACTGATTTGATCAAAATTCTGAAGGATGGAAGTGATCTGCTCATTGTTGTTCTCGAGGTTAGTACTGATGGACTCGAGATTGATCATGATCTGTCCGACCCTCTTCCGATTCTCACTTATCATGCCTTCAACGTCCTTGGCCGAACGCTCAAGGCTGTTGAAGGTCCCACGAAAACTTTGAAAACTACTCCTGAATTGATCCTGATTCTCATTTCCAAGAAATCCCTGAAGTAGGCTGACAGTGGTATCCAGACTCGCAAGTAGTCGTTCTGCTTTGTTCCTGATCGGCCCCAATTGTTTGTTGATCTCATCACTCAATCCAAGCTGGATATCCGCGACAAGCGTATCCCCACTCTCTGCATAGACCGATGAATTGCCTAGAATTAGCTGAATGGACTTCTCGCCCAAGAAACTTGTATTGTAGATCTGTGCCTGGGTGTTCAGCGGAATCTGCAGGTTCTTCTCAAAGATCTTCAGGGTGACGATCAGTTTGCCGGAAGTTCCTTTCAACATATCGATCTCATCGACCACACCCACCTGATATCCGTTCATATTGACGGGCTTGGCCGGAAGCAGACCCTCGGTATTATCGTAAACGGCGTAAAAGACTCGGTGGCCACTGAAGACGTCCTCACCCTTGAGGAAATTGATTCCCCAGTAAATGGCCAGGGTGGCAATGATCACATATATACCGAGTTTGAACTCTCTTGATAGCTTCAAAGCGATGGTCCTTTTTCTAAAACAATAATACTAATAACCCCACAAAGGGTTGTAGGGGCAAAGAAACGAATCATTGTTGGATGGTCGACGGGGGTTCAACTGATTTTTGAGCCTCGAAAGACCCTCCGTTACACCTCAGGGATCCTGGATTTTCCGCAAGGCCTCTTCAACAGATACCTTTTTCCCATTGAGGATCCCAATGATGAAGGAATCCGGATATCCGGCCTTTTTGACCATAGGAAGGTCATTTCTCGCTTCTTCAAGTGAACGATAGCGGCCGTAGGTGTATTTGTACAGCCCATTCTCCTTTATGAAATTGACCTCTTCGAGACCATTGAAGTTTTGAGGCACCAGGTCGAGTAACCGTCCGCTGGTAGCGATCTGTATGCGGATCTCGGCAAATAGGGGTTCGGCTTCGGGGGAGGGGGTTTCTTCCTGTTGTACTGCGGGGGGATCGATCTTGGGAGGTTCGATCACTTCCAGATTCTGAAGATCTATGGCATCCTGTTCGGTCTTGTAATCCTTGAATGCCCGGTAAATGGCTGAGGCCATCAACTCTTTTCCCCTCTGTGACTGAAGGAAATCCTCCTCCGCCTTATTCGTGAGGAATCCAAGCTCGACCAGCAGGCTGGGCATAATGGTCCTGGAAGTGACCCAAAGCGGCTGTTGCTGAACTCCTCGGTCCTTTCGCTGAACACGTTCCCTAAATTGATCCTGGACCTTTTGGGCCATATTGATGCTCTGGGACAGAAAGGCATTCTGATAAAGGGTGAGAGCAATGTAGGTCTCGGGTTTGCTGGGATCGAAGCCTTCGTATTTCTCTTCGAAGTTCTCCTCAAGATAGATCACGCTGTTCTCCTGCATGGCTACCCTCATGTTCTTGGAACTGTGACCCTTTCCCATAACAAAAGTGGAGGCTCCATGTGCCTGAGGGTTGGTAAAGGCATCACAGTGAATAGAAATGAAAAGGTCCGCCTTTTCCCGGTTCGCTATTGCGGTTCTTTCGTGAAGTTCCACAAAGTGATCTGTCTTTCGGGTGAATACAACCTCGACATCAGGGAAATTCTCTTTGATGTATTTCCCAACCAAGAGTGCCACATCCAGGGCAACATCTTTTTCCTTGTCCTTATATCTTCCGGTTCCGAGGTTTCCGGGATCCTTGCCCCCATGCCCAGCATCTATGATCACTTTCTTTACTCCCACGTCTTTTGAAGGGAAGGGAAAGTCGGCAAGAGAGGGGATAATGAATCCAAGGGTGAAGGTCAGCAACCCCAAACCGATGATCCGAAAATTCTTCAATATCATTTCCCTGCTTTTTCCGTTCATTCCTGTGGTGTTTCTCAAAGATCCATCGCCGGATTTTTGCTTAGTTTTGGCCAGATTTTTGAGGATCATCCACAAAAGTACAATATCGCTTGCGGCCTCCTTTTTACCTGGTATACTATTTATTAACGCTTGCTGTTGGATTTTCCGCTGCAGGCCAGGTTGATCCGGACACTACCTACCAGGTCCAGGCCAATGACTCTGCCTTTGTACCTACAGACACGAATCGTGCCAAACCGAAGGCACAACCTTTATTGGAAGACCTCCTTGATTATTATGCGGAGGATAGTATGTATCTCGATCCGCTGACCAATCAAGCCTTCTTATTCAACAAGGCGGTCGTGGATTATCAGGACATGCGTCTCGAGGCGGGATATATCATCTTTGATCTGGAAAAGGGTCTCGCTACTGCTACAGGGATCCTCGACTCCTCAGGAAACCTCGTTCAAAAACCCATTTTCACGGATAAGGGCCAGGTCTATCAGACGGATACCATGGTCTATAATTTCAATTCCCAAAAGGCAAGGATCAAAAGGATCATTACGCAAGAAGGGGAGGGGTATCTCCATGGTGAGAAAGTCAAAATGGTGGGGCAGGAGGTCCTTTTTGTAAGGAATTCCAGTTTTACCACATGTAATCTCGAGCATCCCCACTTCAAGATCAACACGAATCGAGCAAAGGTGATCGTTGGGAAAAAGATCGTGACGGGACCGGCCTTCCTGGAGATCAAGGATGTCCCAACCCCCATCTTCGTACCCTTTGGATACTTTCCGACCAACGAGGCGAAATCCTCCGGTTTCATTCTTCCTACATACACCAATAACGACCTCCGAGGGCTAGGGCTTTTGGGTGGTGGGTATTTCTGGTCCATCAATGATTACCTGGATGCAACCTTTCTGGGGGATGTTTATTCGCTAGGTGGTTGGGCCCTCAGCGGTAGATTGAGGTATAAAGCCCGGTATAAATATGATGGATCCTTGACCGCAAAGTATTCGAGGACCGTTCAGGGGCAACCCGAGTTCGATCCGATCCAGCCCTATATCGACCAGTCTGATTTTCGTATTGACTGGGTGCATCATCAGGACCCAAAGGCCCGTCCTGATCTGCGCTTCAATGCCGAAGTTCATATTCAAACTCCCGGGTTCAATCGTATCAACACATATAATCGGGATGACTTCCTTCAAAATACCCAGCGAAGCTCGGTCAACTTGAATATGCCCTTTCCTGGAAAGCCTTATAACCTTTCTTTGACGGGAGAAGCCACTCAGGATCTGGACAAGAAGACCCTGAATCTCAAATTGCCTTCGATCGTGTTCAATGTCAACCGGATCAATCCCTTCGAGCGCAGGGAACGTATTGGTCGGTCCAGATGGTACGAACGGATTGGTTTCACATACAACTTCAACTCTCAGAACCTCCTTAATACGCAGTTTGATAATGAGGTCAATCTGATCGATGCCTACCGAAGGGATGGGGAGATCGCCGCAAGGCATAACGCTTCCATCAATACGACCGAGAAACTTTTTCGGTACTTCACATTTTCGCCTAGCGTGGGGTATACCGAACGATGGTATCCCAGTAGATTGGAGTACACTTATGATACGACGGTCAATGCGGTCCGCACCGATACGGTCTCCGGATTCTATGGGGTGAGGGACTTTAACTTCTCTGCCGACCTCACCACGAATGTTTACGGTCTCTTTCAGTTCAATGGACGGATGCAGGCCATCCGACATGTCATGACCCCAAGGGTGACCTTTAGCTATGCTCCGGACTTTGCGGATCCTTTTTGGGGTTATTATCAGGATGTGCAGGTCGATTCGACCGGCAGGACCCAAAAGAGAAGTCGATATCAGGGATACATGTATGGTACGCCCGGACAGAATGGAAACGGCGTGGTGAGCTTCAATGTGAACAACACCCTTGAAGGGAAATGGTTGACCTCGGGCGATTCGGCCAAGGTGTCCAAACTCAAATTGCTGGAGAACTTTGGGGTTGCGACCAATTACTATATGGCCAGAGATGAATTCAATTGGGACAACCTCCGCGTCAATGCCCGTACAGGCGCCCTGGTCAAGAATCTGGGGTTCACCTATATCGGGACCTTTGACTTCTATGGATATGATACGACCGGAACCCGAGTGAACAAAGGAGCCTATGAGGTCAATGGTCGGGCTTTGAACCACCTGAGCTCGCAGCTTTCTGTGGATTACAGCCTGGGAGGGAACTTTGGGAAAAAACAGGAAAAGAAAAAGGATGATCAGGGAGAGGGTCCATTGGGCTTGGGCCGTGCAGAACCGGATTACATGCGAATGACAGGTTACCTGGATTATGCACTTGATTGGAACTTTTCGGTGGCATACAATATCCAGTTCAGGACCAATTACCAGGTAGATGGTCGTGATGAAGACGTCGTCCAGACCCTTACTCTACGAGGTGGTTTCAGGCCAACCAAGAATTGGAGTGTCAATTTTGCAACCGGATGGGATTTTCGGGCCAATGACTTTTCGTACACCTCCTTCAATTTGAATCGCGACCTTCATTGCTGGGAGATGTTCATAACCTGGGTGCCTTTCGGATTTCAACAGTCCTACCAGATCGGGATGCGGATCAAGGCCAGTATGTTCAAGGATGTCAAACTCGAAAGAAGACGTCAGATCGGAGATTTTTAAAAGGATCGGCCTTTCGGCGGATGGATATCATCCATTTCTCAGCCAATTTTCCAACAGCGATTTTCCGCTTTTTGTCATGATGGATTCGGGATGGAATTGAATTCCCGTCAATGGAAACTGTGCATGTTGCACCACCATGACCACTCCTTCTGAACTTTCAGCCAGGACATTGAGGGAAGGAGGAAGGGATTCTTTTTTCAACGCCCAGCTATGGTAAAGGCCTACCTCAAATGAATCTGGGATCCCTGAGAAAAGAGCATGTCCTACTTGATGTATATGAATCTCTACCGCCATTCCGTGTCGTACCGATGGAAGGTTGATCAATTCAGCTCCGAAGAACTCACCAAGGGCCTGATGTCCAAGGCAGATCCCCAGGATGGGCTTGCTTTGATGATAGGTTTCGATCACCTTCATCATCAAACCAGCCTCTGAAGGCAGTCCAGGGCCGGGTGAAAGGACGATGCGGTCAAAAGCGGCCACCTCCCCGATCTCAAATCGGTCGTTCCGCCAAACCGTCACATCCTCCCCCAGATCTTCCAGATAGTGGGCCAGATTGTACGTGAAACTGTCGTAGTTGTCGATGAGGACGATAGCCATGTACGCGAAATTAATCCGTAGATTGAGGTCTACAATCCAGTATCCATGAAAAAAGCGATCGAAACCCCAAAGGCACCGGCCCCCATCGGTCCATATAGTCAGGCTATCGAGATCAATGACCTGCTTTTCCTCAGCGGAGCCATCGCCATCGACCCACGAACCGGAAATCTGGTCCAGGATTCGTTAGAAGATGAGGTTCACCAGGTAATGCGTAACGTCAAGGCCGTTTTAGAGGCCGGAGGAGCACAACTTCAGGATGTGGTCAAAGCAAGCATCTTCATTACGGACATGAACGATTTTTCGAGGATCAATGCCGTTTATGGGAGTTACTTCGAAGAACCTTTTCCAGCCCGTGAGACCGTTCAGGTGGCCCGACTACCAAAGGATGTTCGCGTAGAGATATCGGTGATCGCCAAAAAAAGCTCCTAGAAAAGGGCGGACATCAATCCTCCCAGAAATGCAAGGGCGTAGATTCCAATGATCACAAGCGTGAATATTCCCATAAAAACGAACAGGTTCTTTAGACTTTTGATCGATGACTCCGCCGAACCTTGATCCTGTTGCTTCAGGGCTTTGGAGAGGCTACTTGAGAATTGATATAGGAAGTAGATGGGTGGTATGTAGATCAATGCCAGGATGATGTAAACTATAGAAAGTGCTGCCATGGGAAAAGGCAGGGCCGGATTTGCCGGCATATCACCCATCGCGAAATAAAGGAAGATCGCCACCACAAAGAATAGCCCGATGAACACAAATCCAACTATAGAAAGGAATTTCCCCCATCGGGCGATAGTACCCAGGTGGTCTTTTGTGATGGGAGAAAGGCTCAATCCTCCCTGCATGTCCTGATCAAGGGTTTCGTTTTGCATATTGGTTGAATTTAAAGTCCTCAATATAACACAAAGCCCCAATCACCATGCTCGTTTCGAACAGGAGTCTTAAATTCGCAGCAATCATTTTTTGAATCCAATACTATTACACATGGACTTTGACGTCATCGTTCTCGGCAGTGGTCCTGGAGGTTATGTGACC
>JAJLJK010000108.1:0-8389 GCA_033844885.1 Bacteroidota bacterium
ACCTGGTGGTGATGGCCAGCCTGTGATCGGAGAAAAGGAGATCGCCAAGATGAAGGACGGAGCCGCTATTGTGAACACGGCCCGTGGTGGCGTGGTCAATGAAGAAGAGTTGGCCAAAGCATTGGAAGAGGAGAAACTCTCCTTTGCGGCTCTTGATGTGTTCACCGATGAACCAACACCTCCCGTTAAATTGCTCATGATGCCACAGTTGAGCCTTACTCCCCATATTGGGGGATCAACGGAGGAAGCTCAGGACCGGATCGGACTGGAACTTGCTGAGATCATCATAAGCAAGGCCTGATCCTTTAAGAATCAAAAAAGAAAAGCCCCGAAATACTCGGGGCTTTTCTTTTATCGGATGATCAGTTTGTCAAAATAGGTGATCCCTTTGACTTCCACCTTGATCAAATAGACTCCAGTCGGAATCTCAGGCACTTCGATGCGTCCATCTGCGGTTCGCCATTGTGAAATCACATTCCCGGAAAGATCGATCAGAGAAACCACCAAGGGGAACTGCTGCTCAGGAACTTTGATCTGGATCCATCCCTCCGTTGCCGGATTGGGATAGATGGATATCTTGAACTCACCCGAACGCAGATACTCCTCCTCGATGCCAACAGGGGTGATCTGGTCAGGCGTTCCAAAGTTGTGCATGAATAACATTCCTTCGACGGAACCTATGATGTGATCCGAAACACTGAAACAATGTGTAGAGGTTGTCGAAATGGTATTTCCACCAGATAGGATCGGGATGTCTCTTGCAGCCCAGGACGTTCCCCCATTGGTAGACCGGAATTGAAGGGTTGAATTCAGGGTAACCACGAGGGTGTCAGTTGAGAAATTGAATACCTCCCAATCCGTTGGAATGGAGGTTGTACTGACAAAGGCACCACGTAGGGCGACCGTCTGCCATTCGTTCGTAGTGCGGTAAACTGATACGGTTCCATTATTTAGGAGAAAAAGATATCCAGTGGTTTCTGAGACCATTTTCAGTGCGATCGGGGTACCGGACAGAGATAGGTTTTTGATCATAGTAAAAGCGCCTCCTAAGGGCTCGTACTTTTCGATCCTTACCTGATTCGATAGATTCCGAGCCGACCAGGTGGTTCCCAATCCCGTCATGCTCATTGCGGGAGTACCAGGAACCGAAATGTTTTGAAAGGTGGAGCCCTCATCCCTGCTGAGTGCGATCTCTCCATCTACCTGAATATGGATCCTTCCATTATAACCAGCTTTGATCGGGAAGAAGGAGAAAGTCGAACTCAAGGACCCTTTTTGAGAAAAGGTCGTTCCGCCATCAGTGCTCAAGAAGATCTTTCCAAAATTGTCTACTGCAATGATCTTCGTTGGGCTGTATTGAAACACTCGTTCCACATCTCCAGATGAAATGGGGAAGGCGCCCTGAGAGAATTGTTTTCCACCATCGGTCGTCAGAATAAACCTTCCCTGATTTCCGACAGCGATGCCTTGCGTACCAAAGAAATGCACGTCCGAGATGGAATTCAATCCTAATTGAGAAATATTCCTGAAGGTACTCCAGGTCTGCCCCCAGTTATCGGACCATGAATTTCCCCCACAAAAAAGTCTACCCTGTTGAATTTCCAGATCCCGATTCAAATTGGTGGGAGGTTGACTGCTGGCAGGCAGGATGTTCTGTCCTCCATCCCAGGTCACATAGATCATATTGGAGGTGGCAAAAAAACCGGTGTCCCTGGATGGAAATACCAAAGAGACGATCCCTGAGGGTGCACCGCCCAAAGTGACCCATGAGGATCCGCCATCTGTAGTCTTTCTCAAAGAATTCCCCCGAGTATAGACATAATAGGTGGTGTCATCTGCAATTGCGGAAGCGGTGACAATATTCCCCGAAACAGGTGTGGTGGTTCCTACCTGAGTGAAGGTGAAGCCACCATCTGTTGATTCGGATCGTGTGGAGGTCCCAAGAAAGAGGATCACCTTTGGCCCTTTTGTTGCCACCGAAGGGATCTCCCCTTGAAGGTCCATAATAGGGATGGTATCCCAGTTGATCCCATCCTGACTGAAAAAGGACGAGTTGGGATTTGTGGTGGAGGTAGTTCTTGTTCCAATGAATCCACTCTGGACAGATAAAACCATCTCGAGATACGGATTCAAAGGTTGAAGTTGTATGTCTGAACCCCTTTGAAGGGTTGTATACGACTTCCCAAGATCTGAAGTGAGGATGCCTTTACCTCCTGAATGGATGGCCATATCGAGAAACAGGTTCTCAGAAAGACCCGAATCAGCGGGGATCCCCCAATCCCCAGTGGTTGGATTGTACCATCCGATCCTTGAATCCACCTGATTCCTCAATGCAAAATATACGGTGTCCTTGCTCAGAACATCGGCTTGGGTAAAGGAGTAAGATTGAATGTGAAATCTGTCCTCTGTCTGAGAAAAAGCAACAAAGGAGATGCAAAGAAAGTACAGGGTAATGGCCTTCTTCATGATTGCTGGGTTTGTGAAGCAAAGATGGCAATAATGTGTTTATCCCCAATCACAATCGGATTTGGAGAAACGCTCCCATTTCTTTAATTCTCGTTGGACCCTATTTTCCCAATCCTTCTGTACATCAGGTTTTAAACCATGGTCCGTATCCCGATCATATCGATCTTGAATTTCTTCGAGTTCTTCGAAGATCTTGTCAAAGGCCCGAATGGCTTCTTTTTCGGTCACCGGTTCTGTGGATACTTGCGAACGAAGCATTCGAGCATGCCATTCCGCAATGTCAAAATGCAATTGTTCATGACGGAGCAGGCGCCAGGTTCGTCGGGATCGATCTGCCCAGGAGCGATCGGGGTTCATCTGACAGATGACTGAATATGTACCCTTTCCGCTCCACCAGGGGCCAACTTCGGGTTCCATGATCAGCATGGTGGACGTTTCTGCCGCAAAACCTGAACGTCGTGCTTTTCCATGATAATCATCCCACGAAAGAGGTCTCCCCTCACACCAAAATATGGGAGATGGGGATTCTGATGGCAATAAAGCCCACAGGGAGAATATGATGAATAGCGATCTCAATCCTCGTTTTCGATGAATTCTTTAAAATTCTTCATGTATTGGTAACTCTGTTTTTTAAAAGCCCCGGGCATGAGCCATCCCATGAGTTTGGTCCATCCGCGGAAGCTAAACTCGACCTCAGAGATCCACCGGGTTGAATGGTCATCGATCTCCTCAAAAAGATTGTCCACCCGATTCCAAACGCCATCGGCCTCATATGTTCCGCAAAGTCGTTTTGGGGCATCCCGGGCCTCCAACGTTTCGATTATCTCCACTTTTCGGTGTCCCATGTGATAGAGAATCTTATGTTTGGATCCAATTTCACCCGGCTTGCCCTTGATCAGGGTCATTTCCTGTAATCCTGGTTGCCATTTTGCCAGATTTTCAGGATCATCGAATTTCTTGAAGACCTCCTCACGGGGTCTTTCAATGTCAATGAACAGGTTGTAGCGCATTTTGGTTCGGTTTGTTTGAATACAAGATATGAAACGAAAGAATGAAGGTCTTTCTTCTGTATTTTGCGGATATGATCAACTTCCTGACCAAACCCTATCCCATTGATCTGAATTTGAGAAAGGCCATCCTATCCGGATTGCTCTTCGGACTTTTTGTGGGAGGATTTCTCGTGGTCTTCCGACCGTTTGGTCTGTATTCCGTCGACCGCCAATATGATATCTATCTGTGGGGATTTGGCCTGGTCACAGCCCTGGCCGTATTCTTCAATCAAGCCGTTCTTCCGCTTTTCTTTCCTAGATTCTTCAGAGAAGAGAAATGGAATGTGGGAAAGGAGATCGGGATCACCCTTTTCAATATTTGGATGATCGCTGGTCTGAACCTCCTATATGCCGGATGGCTGAATCCTGGAAATCTCACATGGTCCGCCTATTTGCAGTTTCTCTGGATGACCTTGGCTGTAGGGTTGATCCCCGTTGGGTTTGGTGTGGCTTATCGTCAACGCAGACTGGAGAAGCACTACCAACAGGAGGCTCGTTCCATTGACCCTCATCCCTCCGATGAGCATTCTCTGGGAAAGGTGGTCATTCAAGGAGAGAATCAGGGGGAACAATTGGAGATCGAGCCCGAGGATCTGCTTTTTGCCCAGGCAGAAGGAAATTACCTGACGATCTATTTTCTCGTCCTAGATAAGCCCTCTAAGGTTGTTTTCAGAATGACCCTTCGGCAATTAGAGGATGCCCTAAAGGGAGCGGAGAATATTCTGACGGTTCATCGAAGCTGGTTGGCCAACCTTCAAAGGGTTACCCGTGTGTCCGGAAACAGCCAGGGACTTTTGCTTCATTTCTCCGATGTATCCATCGAAGTGCCGGTAGCTCGTCGCAGGGCCAAGGAAGTGAAGAGTTGGTTTGTCGCCCGTCCCCGCCCGATTACCACCTGACCCTACATTTTACCTTTGGTCACTGGGGTAGGCCGTCCATCACGAATCCCTTGACCACAGGGTGTTTCCTTGCATAGGTTTGATGAAAAATCAACGCTATGGACTTTTGGACGATCTTTAGAATCATTCACGTGGCCGCCGGTATCATTTCTTTTGTTGCAGGTCCTTTGGCCATGGGTTTTCGGAAGGGTGGACGCTCCCATGAAATGGCAGGGAATGTTTTTTTCTGGGGAATGGCAGTCACCACAGGTACAGGTTTTATAATCTCTCTGGTCAACGGAGGGGTCTTTCTCCTCATGATCAGTGTCTTCTCCTTTTACAGTGTTCTCTTTGGAAGGAGAGCCCTTGAGTGGTATCGGGGTGGAATGCCCGGGTGGAAGGATCGCCTATATCAGATCATTACCATTATTTTTTGTTTGGGATTGATCGCACTCGGATTCTACGTTCTCTTCACCAATCCACAGAACCAGTTGTGGGTGATCGCTTTCTTCTTTGGGGTCCTTGGTACGATCATGATCGGTTCGGACATTCGCAAGACCCAAAAGCCACGAAGTCGGATCTTTTGGTTGAGAGCCCATATCAGCGGGATGATCGGAGGATACATCGCGGCAACCACCGCCTTTTCTGCCAATACCCTGAATATGCTGCCGGGACTGGTTCAATGGTTGTGGCCTACCTTGATCTTTGTTCCCGTGATCATTGCCTACCAAAGGAAATACACACCTAAGACTGCGAGGGTATGAAAAAAGGCGGGCCGTTCGGCCCGCCTTTTTTTATTTCACGGTTTCTTTTTTGGCTTGTTTGACCGACTCAAGTGCCTGCTCGATATCCCAGATGATATCTCTGGCATTTTCCACACCTACCGAAATGCGAACCATCTTTTCAGTGATGTTCAACGAGTCGAGATATTCCTTTCCACCTCCCACATGGGTCATGGTGGCAGGATGCTCGGCCAGAGATTCGGTACTTCCAAGGCTCACGGCAAGTTTGATGAGCTTAAGGCTGTTCAGGAATCGGAATGCCTCCTTCTCGCCTCCTTTGATGTCAAAGGAAAGCATGGCTCCGGGCGAGTTACACTGACGTTTGTAGATGTCATATTCGCGGGTTCCTTCCTCCAGTAATCCTAGGTAATACACCTTCTCAACAAGCGGGTGTTCCTGCAAAAAGTCGGCTACCTGCCGGGCATTTCGACTTTGCTGTTCCATTCGAACCTTCAAGGTCTCCAAGCTTCGCAACAGAAGCCATCCCGTCCACGGTCCGGCCATATTTCCAAGGAATGTCCGCAGGGTCTTCACTCTGAGAATATGATCCTGACTTCCCAGAACGGCTCCTGCGATCACGTCGCTATGTCCTCCGATATACTTGGTGGCAGAGTAGACCACCAGGTCAGCACCGTGCTTTAGAGGATGTTGCCAGACAGGACCCATGTAAGTATTGTCGACAGTAAGGGTCACTCTTTTTTCCTCAGTGCTGTACTTGTCGGCGATATCCCGACACATCTTGATATCCACAAGGTCGTTGGTGGGGTTGGCAGGGGTTTCCACATAGATCATTGCAAGATTCTCTGCCTTACCAGAGTCCTGGATCTTTTTTTCGATCTCTTCTCGGGTTTCCCATGGATGGAAAGAAAGTGTATGGATCCCGATCTTGGGAAGGAAGTGCTGGATGAAGTGATCTGTTCCGCCATATACGGGATGGCTGTAAACCAGAAGGTCGCCAGGTTTGAGGAATTCAAGCAGAACGGTTGTGATGGCGGACATCCCACTCTCGAAAACCGCACAGTCATCCGCTCCATCCCAAAGGGTAAGCCGATTTTCAAGGATCTCAAGATCGGGGTTGTTGATCCTACTGTAGATCAATCCAAGTTTTTCATTCTCCCGTCGATCTCGGATCCCATAGGCCACCTCAAAGAAGGCCTTGCCTTCTTCGGCATTCTTAAAGACAAAGGTGGATGTTTGAAAGATGGGACATTTGATGGCACCTTCAGACCATTGAGGGTTGTACCCATAGGTCATCATCAGGCTTTCGGGCTTCATTTGGTGATCCATTCGTTCTGCTTTTGATGATTTTCTTTGGCGTAAAGGTAGGAATAGTGCTTTGGGGCCGGGGTGACCAAAATCATATTGGGTGGTTCCCCCTTGCGGTTTTCGTAGAAGGGACCATTTCGGTAAATTGCCACAAACAATGGAACCAATGAAACACCTTCTACTCACCTTATTCCTTATTTCCATTTCGTTTTTTAGCATGGCGGCTCCCGGTGACACCACCATTGTCCGCTCACATGACCATGCTGAACTCGATTGGTATGGTCGATACAAAGGATGGGCCGTTTTCCCAAGTGGCAAAACCTTCCATAGGGTCAATTTGGATTTCACACTTGGCTGTGGATCGGGTGGTTGCAGCGACTGGGATTACACGGTAACTTCTTATCTTCTAAGGCCTACAGGTACTTATGACAGTACTGTGGCGAGTATTGATACCATTTCGACCAATCCATTACTGATCGATACGACCTGGAATGTTTTCGAGGTCAAGGAGCGGCTCGAACTGGCTCGACTCATCACCCCTTACGGGGGATATATGCGCCAAGGTCAGGCAGGGTATTCCAATGCCTGGGAACACACATTGCGATATGATGTCACGGATATGCAGATGTTGATGGAGGATTCTGTCGAGATCGAGGTGTTCTTTAGTGGTTGGCCACAAAGCGGTCGAGGGTTCAGTGCGACATTGGATTTTGTCATGATCGAGGGGACCCCGGCAAGAGATATTGTTTCCATTGACAGGGTCTGGACCTCCACGGGTGGAGCATATACCAATCCTGTTCAATTTGATACGACCAAGTTCCCGGAACGCCAGGTCACGTTGGATCCACAGGCACAAGGAGCTTTTATCCGTATCACGCCGACGGGTCATGGCTTTGTCAATTCGCTTAACTGTGCAGAATTCTGCCAGAAGAAGTACTTTCTAGATGTGAATGGAACACAGATCGCAGCTGTCAACATGTGGAGGGATGACTGTGGGCTTAACCCCGTGTACCCTCAGGGTGGTACTTGGCTTTACGACCGGGCCAATTGGTGTCCTGGTGCAAAGGCATGGTGGTATGATCACGACCTTACACCTCATTTCACAGGATCTTCGTTTTCCATTGATTTTCAGATCGAACCATATACCTACACAGTGCCTTCCGGACAGACCCCGGCAACCTATCAGATCTCGAATCTCCTGTTTCAGACGGGGGCGATCAACTTCACGAATGATGTAGAGTTGGAGGAGGTCCTTGCGCCTAGTGATTTTGCCGATCACGGAAGGCTGAATCCGGTCTGTGGCCGCGCGTTGGTGAGGATCCGAAACAAAGGCTCTGATGCGTTGACATCCTGTACCATTGTGTATCAGGTGGAAGGAGGGATATGGAGCACCTACCAGTGGTCCGGAAACCTCGATTTCATGGAGTCAGAGATCGTTGAACTCCCCATGGCTGACCCGGATATCTGGCTGAGCTGGACCGGGGTCAAAAAATTCCATGTAAGGGCCAAACTCCCCAATGGAAAGTCGGACGAGAACCCCGTCAATGACTGGGGTCATTCGAGCTTTGACATCACCCCGCAGTATCCATCCAATTTCTACCTGGAACTTCGAACCAATGCGAATGGTGGTGATACCTGGTGGGAACTCATGGATGCCTCTGGTTCCGTGTTGTACTCTGGCGACAATCTCGCTGCTTATACTACCTACACCGATACATTCGACCTTCAGACCGGTTGTTATGAATTGGTCATTCATGACCGGAGCAAGAATGGCTTGAATTTTTGGGCCAATAACGATGGAGCAGGGAGGGTTCGCCTGAGAGATGGTGGAAGTTTCTTCCAGAATATGAACACCGATTTTGGGACCGAACTCAGGATTCCCTTTACTGTAGGTTTTGGTATAGGCCTTTCTGAAAATGAAAAGGCTCCCCGACCGGAGATCTTCCCC
>JAJLJK010000109.1:0-14098 GCA_033844885.1 Bacteroidota bacterium
GGACCACAGGTTCCTTCAAACTTCTCCGCACAATCCGGACACTGGATAAAAAGGAGGTTGCAGGCCAGGTTGGCACAATTGGTATGATGGGCAGAAGGTTGACCGCATTGGTGGCAATGAGAGATGACCTCCTCGCTGATCGCCTCACCTAGACGATTATCAAAAACGAAATTCACTCCATGAAATCGATTTGGGAGTTTCTCGGTCTTAATCTGGCGATAATAATCGATGACCCCTCCATGTAATTGGTTTACATCCTTGAATCCATGGTGCTTGAGATAGGCACTGGTCTTTTCGCATCGGATACCACCGGTACAATACAAAAGTATCTTACGATCTTCTTTCCCCTTGAGTTTTTCGAGGACCTCGGGAAGCTCTTCTCTGAAGGTCTCTGCTTCTGGCAGGATCGCATTCTCAAAATGGCCGATCTCGGTCTCGTAATGATTTCGCATGTCCACCACGATTGGATCCGCTTCTTCCATGGCTTCATTCCATTCTTTTGCAGAAAGGTGACGCCCAACATCCGTGACATCATATTGATCCTCCGTCAGACCATCCGCCACGATCTGTTTCCGAACTTTCACGATGAGCTTATAAAACGATTTCCCATCGTCCTCAACTGCGATCTTGAAGGGAACGTCCTTGAATTCGGGGTGGGAATAAAGCAGGTCAACGAATTTCTCCCAGTTGTGCTCTGGCACGCTCATTTGGGCATTGATCCCTTCGCGGGCAACATAGATCCTACCGAGGGCATTGATCTCATCCCATTCACGGTACAGATCATCGCGCATGGTCTCAGCATCCTCAATGATCACATATCGATAAAAGGAAATGGTCCTGCGTTTGAACTCTTCGGCCTCGAGCCTTTGAATCAATTCTTCACGGCTGAGTTTATTGATCAGGTCTCGCTTTCGACTGTTGGGATCCATCGTCAAATTCTTCATCTATCGTTTTCCAGGCCACAAAGATAGGACGATGGAATGGGAGTGAAAACTGATAATTGACAGGATGCCATCGATCCTTTGGTCATCCTAAAACTTATCTTTGCGCCCCAAATAGAAATGACCATGGAAGGCACCATTCTGATCCTAGGCGCTGCAGGCCAGATCGGCACCGATCTTGTTTCCACTCTCCGTCAAAAGCACGGCAATGATAAGGTCGTTGCCAGTGATATCCGGGAACCACAAGATCCAGCATTGAAGGAGGGTCCATTTGAGATCATCAATGCCATGGATGAACCCAGGATCCGGGAAGTGGTGGAAAAATATAACGTCCGTCAGGTATACCACCTGGTCGCAATGTTGTCCGCAACAGCTGAGAAGATGCCAGAAAAGGGCTGGGATCTCAATATGACCACTCTTTTCCATGTCCTCAATCTGGCCAAAGAAGGAAAACTGGATCGGGTATTCTGGCCCAGTAGTATCGCAGCCTTTGGTCCGACGACACCCCGTACAGAAACCCCTCAACATACGGTCATGGACCCTACTACCGTATACGGGATCTCTAAATTGGCAGGTGAACTTTGGTGCCAATATTACTTTCAAAAATTTGGCGTGGATGTGCGTTCCATCCGGTACCCCGGATTGATCTCCTGGAAGAGCGAACCCGGAGGTGGAACTACGGATTACGCCGTAGATATCTTCTACAAAGCCATTCAGGATGGCAAATACACCAGCTTCCTCGATCGGCACACCGCTCTCCCAATGATGTACATGGAGGATGCCATTCGGGCCACTATCAACCTCATGGAAGCTCAGGCAGAGAAGGTGATCGAAAGAACCAGCTACAATGTGGCGGCCATGAGTTTCACCCCAAGCGAACTTGGAGAAGCCATCAAGAAAAGGATCCCCTCTTTTGAACTGGATTACGAGCCTGACTTCCGTCAAAAGATCGCCGAAGGTTGGCCTCAATCCATCGATGATTCTAAAGCTAGAAAGGACTGGGGATGGGCTCATGTCTACGATCTGGAGGATATGGTCGATGATATGCTGACCAACCTGCGAAAAAAATTGCAGGGCTAAGGGTCAACCTCAAGTCTTTGTCTATCAGGTTTTTACAATGAAATGACCCAAGAAAAAGAATGGGGCGGGAGAATTATATTCAATTTTTTTTATTGTAGGATTTGGAGGATAACAACCGTTTATCTTATGTTTGATACAGAAAAACGAAGAAATCCTACCAAAAAACGAAAGATTCTTCGAAAAGGTTTACCCCGAAAATCGTTTACCCCAGCGAATTTCGAAACAAGACAAACCCAAGGACCCCAGCCCTTGGGTTTTCTTTTTGTAATACAAATCCGCTTCTCGTTTTACTCTTTGTTCATTTAGCAATGAAATCTTCACGATTATCGAAAGTGGAGGTTTTCAATCCCTTGAACTTCCTTCCTTTACACTGTTGAAACCATGAAAGTGTTCATTCCTCAAAGGAAACCTTTAAGGGGTTAGGGAGGGGGATGAGATCATGATCCGGCGGGTCAATCACTCTGCCGGATCATCCCATAGAACGAACATGGCATTTGGTTTAGGGATTCAAAGAAGCCGCTCGGGGATCGGGGCGGCTTCTTTTTTTGAACCCTTTACATTCAACGGTTGTTGCATGATAAATCGACACTCATGTCAACTGTCCGAGATAAGATCCTACTGCTTCTCCCTCAACTCGCAAAGGGCCTCGAAGAAAGAGAAGAGGTCGTAAAACTGGCCTTACTATCTGCCATCGCAAGTGAAAGCATCTTCCTGCTTGGACCCCCAGGAGTGGGAAAAAGCCTGGTAGCAAGAAGATTGAAGCACGCATTTAGCGAAGGGCGAGAATTCGAGTATCTGATGACCCGGTTCAGCACGCCCGAGGAGGTCTTTGGTCCCATTTCCATCAAAAGACTCAAGGAGGAGGATACCTATGAACGCCTAACAGATTCCTATCTGCCCGGAGCTAATATTGTTTTCCTTGACGAGATATGGAAGGCTTCCTCGTCCATCCAAAATGCCCTTCTAACCATCATCAATGAAAAGGTTTACCGAAATGGTGCCACCGAGCAAAAAGTGGATCTCCGGGCATTGATCACAGCTAGCAATGAACTTCCCCCAGATACCGAGAACTTTGCTCCTATCTATGACAGATTCCTGATTCGGTACAAGGTAGACGGCATTAAGGACGACCGGAGATTTCTGGAAATGATCACCAGAACCGATGACCTCTATCTGGATCCCGTGGAAGAGGAACAAAAAATCAAAGCATCAGAAATGAGAGCTTGGGATCGGGCGATCGATCAGGTGGAGATCGGAAACGAGATCCTGGACACCGTTCAATGGGTGCGAAAACGGATCGACGATTGGAATGAAAAGAATTCCTCCTCCAGACCCATCAGGATCTACGATCGAAGGTGGAAGAAGATCATTCGATTGATCCGAACCTCGGCGTTCCTAAATGGTCGATCACGAGCAGATCTCATGGATGCTTTCCTGATGATCCACTGTCTATGGGATACTCCGGAACAACTGCCCATTGTTCGGGATATCGTCACCGAAACCATACGGGATCATGGATATTCCTTGTCGATCGGATTGCGTATGATCCGACGTGAGGTCAGTGACCTTCGCGCAGAAGTGGACCGTGAATTAAGGGTCAAGGTAAGAGAGGAGGAGGAAGTTCTTCGCCCCTACGAAGGGGAGTATTACCGAATGGAAAAGAACGGTCAGTACTTCGAGGGTGAATTCATAAAAGTTAAGGACCTAAATCTTCTCAATCGCGGAGACCTTGAGATCCTCAATATCTATGATAGTGAATGGAAATTGGTGAATCGTCTTCAGGCGGAGAGGTCACCCCAACGATTCTCGATCCGAGTTCACCATCAATCCAACACATATGATTTTGGCCTGACCACGCATAAGAACGAGCGGGTCAGAACGGTAAAAAGAGAACCACATCCCTTGGTCAGAAAGGACTGGGATGAACGGATCGACCATCTCCGGGCTCATATCGATCAACAGATCGAACGCCTGAGAAACGATCTTCCTGAAGCTCTATCTCATCAAACCAATTTATTCATCGACGATCGTCTACGCCCCATTGTTGAGGCGAACCACAAAGAAGTGGCTCAGACCCTGGACGAACTCAGGCTTGAGATCGATAAGATCCATCACGATTATGCAGGGTCGATCGAAGTTTGATAAGGAACAGCTTCTGGAAGAGGACCTGGAACGATTCATTCGTTTCGGAAACATTCTGGATACAGCTACACGCCGGTATCTGGTCTTTCACCTTCGAAGGAAGTTCGATGCTGATATTGCCCTGCCCAAAGGGATGAAAGAAAATTACCTGGAGTATTTCACGCAGGCACTCGACGATATCTTTCAGGATGAGTCCCTGATAAAACTCGGAACTGAACATCGTATCATCGGACTTCACATCATTCGGGATACCGTTCAGTTCTTTCGGAAGGCCTTATCTAGAAACTGGTCCAGGCATCCCTATCAACGCGAACTCAGTGATCTTGAAAGTTGGACGGTCCGGCCCTTTGACCATCTGTTCCACACCTATCCAACCTTGATCGCGCAAGTAGGTAGCTACCATACGTCAGAGGAGATCCCCCTCTTCTTCTATCGAGACAAGCTGCGTTCTCTCTTGCACGAAAAGTCACCGGAGAGGCTTACGCCTGATGAGCGCCGAAGGGTGGATATTCTCATCAATGATCTATTGGGCCAATGGGACGCACGCCTTCAGGCAAGGATCCTGGAATGGGAACTGAACAACATTCATGAGGATCTGGACCAATTCAGACAACAACTCGAAGGAAAGGCGCGCGATCTGAAGAAGGTGACAGACCTTTTGGATCCTTTTAGAGATTACCTACATCGGCATTGGGATGTCACCGAGGAGTTACTCACTCCGGATCACTTTAATATCCTTGAAGAGTATCGACAATTGCTGGAGGACGAAGAATCATTGAGAAAGTTGGCAGATATCCTTGGCCGGTTGCGTCAAGCAGAGATAGAATCCAGTGAAGAGGAATTCGAAAGGACCTATATCCGGCGACGTGAGGAGACCGATCCACAGATGAGAAGTGAGATCGAGGGAACCCATACCAGCGGTGACATTCGCAATATGTTATCTCATGAGACCGTCCTGCTGGCAGATCCCGAACTCAGCGATTTCTTTCTCCAGCGTTTTGCGAATAGTGAATTGCAGACCCATCGGTTCAGTGATCGAAGAATAAGGATCGAACATGATGAGATATCGGAAACCAAGGAACGCACCCGCGAAAAGAAGAAAGGTCCGTTCATCATTTGCGTCGATACGTCAGGTTCGATGGAAGGTGCTCCTGAGAGGATCGCCAAGATCCTGTGTTTTGGAATACTAAAAATGGCCATTCGAGAAGACCGTCCCGCGTACCTGATCAACTTTTCCTCAGGTGTAAAAACCGTTGACCTATCGGCTCTTGGACAGAGCCTCCCTGACCTCGTTCAGTTCCTTCAATTCTCCTTTCACGGAGGTACGGATGTTTCTCTGGCACTTCATGAAGCGTTGGAACAATTGGAAGAAAAGGAATATCGTGATGCTGATGTACTTGTGATCTCAGACTTTATCATGTTCTCCATCAGCGATGAAGTCCTTAAGAGAATGAAAAGCCAACAGTTGAATCAGAATACGCAATTTCACAATCTTACCATTTCCGATGAAGCGAATTCTGAGATCATATCCCATTTTGACAACCATTGGGTATACGATCCTGAGGAAAGGAAGGTGTTCCGGGAGATGTTCCATCCCTTGAAAGAGGCCACTCAAAGGCGGATCTAGTTCAATCCGAAACTATCCAGATATCCGATGAGGCGCATGTAATTCTGGTAAACCGTAGAAGGAACCCGCTGCTTTTCAAGGTATTCCAGATATTGGTGATGAATGTTCAGCCAGGAGGGGTTCCCACGTAATCGAGCTACGATGATCCCGCGAAAGCATCTAAGCACTTGATTGAATGCGACATCACTTGCCCGTTCAGGATCATTGTTCAACAATCGGTCGAGATGTTCCACATGGGTCATTGAATCCAGGAAATGAAAACCCTTGTCATTCATGCAATCCTTGAGAAAGCCGTGAACCCTTTTTATCTGATCATCCGTCTGCGCCTGTAATTTGAAGGTGGGTTGATCCAGCAAACGCCCAAGAGAGGTGATGGCGGTGGTGCTTTGGGTCTGGAATGATTGAGGATTTAAAGTGAACGGACGAATTGTCCTTTCGACAATATCCAATCGCACCCCCAGATTCACCTCAAAATACACTTCATCCGGATAGACCGATGGGATCACATAAATGGCCTTGAAACCATTTGCGGTGGGTGAATAGAACATGTTCTGAGCGGGTAGATAAGTATACCCATGCCTGGAAAAGAAGGTCTGCAATCCTTTAAAGAATCGCTTCTTATCAAATTGTAAAGTCCGGGCCATCGCTTAACCTGCTGTTAGACCGAACCCCGTTGGGTTCGATGTATCTTTTCTGTTCAGCTTCCATCGGAAGCGGTTCACGTACAAGAAGGATACGCCCCGAAAAGTGGAGGAACTTTCCGGCTAATGCATGGTTGAAATCGACTAGCATGGAGTGCTGAAGCACCTCGGTGATCAATCCCGGATCTTCCTTCCCGTTACTCGCCTTGACGGTGATACGGTCTCCCACCTCCAGATTCTCCGGATCGAACCACATATCTCCCTCAAACTCCTTGAAGGGGATCTCCCTGATCCTGTCAGGATCGAGATTTCCATAGGCCTCTTCCGGGGATAATGTGAAAGAGAACTCGTCCCCTTCCATCAAACCCTCGAGATTCTTCTCAAAAGCAGCCAAAAGAGGAAACTCCTTGCTGCCAAAGTAGAATTTCAAGGGCCAGAATTCGTTCATTACCTCCAGAACAGGTCCTGTTGGACCCCCCTCCGTCAAACGATAGGAAAGCTCGACGATCCTATCATTTTCAACCCTTGTTGACATAGCTCTTTTTCAAATTTAACAAATTGATCGAGAGCCTGTTCACGATCGGATCAATTCAATCGAACCTGAACATTGAAATTGAGGCCCATACTGAACGGTGTCATATATACCGGCATATCATCCTTCTTGTAGATGGATTCAGTAAAATACAACAGTGTAGGATGCAGACCCACCGAGATGGAACGGGTCAGAAAGTAACTTGCCCCAATGCGGGCATTGATCGTTGTCAATTGCTTGTTGTATTCATAAAAACTGATATCGACAGGAGTGAGAGTCTGGTAGTTCAAAGTGGTCCCGGTTGCACCAGTGAAGAACAATAGACCCGCTCCTCCTTCCAGCGTAAGCTGAAGTCTCTTGGTCGCCCATGGCTTATAGGACAGGGTAAGAGGAACGTGGAGATAGTGATAGGCATTCTGGTTATCCCGATCAAAATGTACCGGATCTGGAAGAGGAGTATACCCGATGATGTCTCCATTCTTTGGATCGAACTTCGGAACCTCATTCAGTGTATAATCGTACGCGGCATTGATCTTGGTCTGGATGAATTGTAATCCAGATCCCAAATACAGGTCCTTCCCTATCCTGTACTGGACATCCACACCTGCATTGAATGCCACCCCACCCTTTTCGGAGCTCTCCAGCAATCCTGCATAATCCTTATGGACCTTTTGGGATTTTGTCCCATCCACCATGAATTCCCTAAAAGAATAACTAGGATACACGTTCAACGAGATCACCCATCGGGTGTCCTCATCCCAAAGGGGACGGATGACATCCGGCTTGGCCTCCGGAGACTTCTCCTTCTCCGATTCGCGATCCACAGGATAGATATTGGCCATTCCTTTGGGAAATAAGCGCAAGGCTGCTCCCACCTCGTTGGTCACCACTTCTCCATCCACCCTGTAGGGTTGATTCATAGCAATGGACCGTCTTGGGGTTGGGAAGTTGATATGTCGTGGTTGGATCAAAAGGGCATATTGGATCTCATCAGGACGGAGATCCTCTTTCAAGGTCTCCTCGGGGGTCTCTTCCCTTTTTCGCATCACATAAAGGGGCTCAGGGTTCGGAGAGAACCACTCCTGATAGTTTTGAAGTAAGGGTTTTCGAGGGGTAAATGCCGTGGGAACCTCGGGGCGGAACATCACCAGGATGAGCATGGCCAATGGCCAGACCATACGGATGAAACGGGCCCTTTCGTGAGTGACCAATTTCTTTTCCATGGACGACCAATCCGAAGGTCCTTCGGACCCGCTCTCGAGATCATTTATTTTAGAGCGTAGCCACTTATCAAAATCCTTCTCATCCTTCATCACCTGGTTCCTTTTTGATCAGTCTGTCGCGGAGCATCCTTCTGGCCTTTGACAATTGGCTTTTGGATGTCCCCTCGCTGATCCCCAGCTCTTCTCCGATCTCCTTATGAGTGAAACCGTCCAGCACATACATACTCAACACCGTCCTGTACCCATCCGGAAGTTCTAGGATAGCGTCCAATACCTCCCGGGCAGAAAGATCCCTTACTTCATCCAGAACCTGTGATGGATCGGGATCTGAAGAGGAGATCTGCACATTATCGATGTCGGCCGTGAATCCCCTTCTCTTTTGTTGTCGAAGGAAACTCAAGGCATTGTTGACCATGATCCGGGTGACCCAGGTCTCGACCGCGGCATCACCTCTAAAGGTTCTGATCTTCGTGAATACCTTGATATAACCATCATGCATCAGATCCCGGGCGATATCCTCATCGGCGACATACCGCAAACAGACATAGTACATCCGCTCGGCAGTACGCTCATACAACAAGCGTTGCGCACGTCGATCTCCCCGCTTCAGGGCGGTGATCCAGTCAATGGGTGCTTCCAGGGCCGCAGTGGGAGAAAGGAACTGCATCCATTGACCGAGCGTGATGATACGGTCATTTCCGGAATCCAAGGTATTCGTGTTTATATAGTATGGACAACCTTTTTCTATAGGGTTGCCTGTGTTCCCTAAAATGTTGCACTGACCTGCAGTATGAACTGCCTGGAAGGCCCGAGCATGGCTGGACGGATCAAGTGTTCGGTATTCAGAAGGTTGTTGACAATGAGTGTCAACTTCCAATGTTCTGACAGAGAGCGGCCGATCCGCATATCCAATAGGGTCGCCGGACCATCCAGCGTATTACGGGATTCGGGGATCCCGGGCACCACACTTTCGAAAAAGCTCGAGGCAAAGATCGCATCGATGTTTTCCATGAATGAGTTCATTCTTACACTGGCACCCAACATCCAGGAGCCAAGATTTCCCTGAACATCCAACTTCGCAATGTGTCGATACCGATACTTCAGGATAGAGGCGGTACTATCTGATCCAGACTCCCTATAAGTTACGGGTTTTCCGTAATAACTGTATGCATAGACATCATCAGGGGCCAGATGTCGAGGATCGGCGAACGTATAACCTCCCAGTATCCGAAGATCCACCGGCCCGACCTTTCCTTTTCCGACAATAGTGAATTCAAGCCCGGATATCCTTGTTGGGCCGATATTCAAGGATTTGAAGCCATTGCCGAACAACGGGGCATTCAGAGGACCCCATTGCCCGAAGGAGAACTCCATCATGTTATCATAATCCATGACAAAGGCGGCCAGATCCAGGAAACCCGACCACTCGCCGACCATCACACCTTGCTTTATCCCGATCTCTGCCGAGTACCCTTCCTCTGGTTGTAACTCAGGGTTGGGATACACATAGATCGCCCCCACATTTGTATTCGGATAGGTCTCGCCGATGGATGGAAACCGAAACCCCTGTCCGATACTCGCCCGTAGGAAGGTTCCCCGCGCCGCCTGAAAATTGGCTCCGGCCCGAAAAACCGGACGATCAAAAAAACGATCTCCCAATCTGAAGGATTCATATCGGCCACCTGCCGAAAGATGCCATCTTCCCACCGACCAGTCCGCCTGAAGGTAGGCGGACAGATTGGTAGTGGTATAGGTGCCATTGAAAACCTCCGACTCACTACGGCCCCAGCTTCCCACCAATCCACCGGTGACGATCAGGTCATGGCTGAAGAATTGCTGATATTGATATTCGGCATACCCGATCCTGGAGAAATTGTCATAATTGGTGGTCAGGCTACGGGCATTATTGTTCACACTCAGGAATCGTCCGCGAAGGGTCTGCTTCGAATTTCCATGAGAATAGGTGATCCTTGGGTCAATGTGAAAATCCCAACCTCGGGTGATGGTCGAATTGCTATCCAATGGAATATAAGCCTCATCATAGGAATTCCAGATAAGAGCGTCACCATTCTCACTGTTCATTATTCCCCCCGTGATCCCATAGTGCCACCCCTTCCCTTCGGGACCGTGATCGACCTTAAAGAAAATTCTCCCGCGATTTTCCATTCCCTGATATTCGTACCCGGGGTCGCGAAGGAAATTTCCGGACAACAAGTAGCCGGTCTCCCCTTTTTTGGCTGTGTGATAGAAGTTCAATCCTGTGAAACCCCGCACTCCATCCCACCATTTCAACTCAGACCTCTTTGGGGTATCATAAAGACCTTGGAAAGCGGTGACGCGGGTTTCAGGCTCCTCTCCCGGCACCATGGTTCGGACGTTCACGATCCCATTCATGGCAGACGAACCATATAAGGCAGACGAAGCTCCTTTGATCACCTCCATCTGTCCAAGGGCTTCAAGTGGAATGAGGGTCCATTGCACTTGGTTGGCATCCGCGGAGATCATGGGCATATCGTCCAAAAGAACGAGGACCCGGGTTCCTGTGCCATAACTCCAACCACTTCCACTCCGGATGTTCGCCTGTCCATCGGTGACATTCACACCTGGGCTTTGATCGAAGGTGCCTTGAATATCCAAGGGGTTCTTCTCCTGTACCAGATATGGCTGGATCACATCCAGAGATATGGTGGTTTCCTCCACCTTTTGTTCAAACTTGCCTGCCGAGATCACGACCTGATTCAATAAGGTGATGGAGGGCTCCATATAGATCTTATGGCGATTCTCACCATCTTGTGAAGGAGTGTCAAAGACCCCGTCCTTAGTGCGATATCCTAGGATCGTAACTCTGAAATAAATGGGATATCCTAAAGTGCCAGAATACGAAAATGACCCACTCGAATCGGACATTAGCACCAGCGGGTCTTTCAGATCGGGGGTCGGAGATAGTTGGATCACGGCAGATGGTATAGGCTCCTTCGATTCCCGATCAACGACCTGACCTATGAGGCCCTGCGCTTTCAAACTGATAACAAAACACCCAAAATAGAGCAGTAGGAGTATGGATATTCTCATTAATTTCAATGGTTCACTATACTCCAATTTACTCAAAAATGAGAAAGACCGTATTGATCACGGGAGCCACCTCCGGTATCGGAGAAGCATGTGCCCAAACGTTTGCCGAGAATGGATACAACCTCATTATCACCGGCCGAAGAAAGGACCGTCTAGAGCGACTTTCGGAGGAACTGGAACGACAATTTGGGATCCAAATATTGTCCCTCTCCTTCGATGTTCGCGACCGTGAAATGGTTCGAAAGCACCTTCTCGAGCTGCCTGAGCCCTTCGACAATGTGGATATTCTGCTCAACAATGCGGGACTTGCAGCTGGCGCAGACCCCATTCAATCAGGGGACCACGTCAATTGGGAACGGATGATGGACACCAATGTAAAGGGATTGCTTTATGTGACTGAGGCTATTCTGCCCGGAATGAAAAAGAATGGCTCTGGACACATCATCAATATCGCTTCGATCGCCGGTAAGGAGGTCTATCCGGGTGGAAACGTCTATTGTGCCTCAAAGCATGCTGTGGATGCTCTTACTCGTGGAATGAGGCTGGATCTTGTAGAGACAGGGATCAAGGTGTCACAGGTCAGCCCCGGTCTGGTGGAGACCGAATTCTCGATCGTTCGTTTTGAAGGGGATATGGAAAAGGCCAAACAGGTATATAGAGGAATGGAACCTCTGCACGCCTCCGACGTGGCCGACTCGGTCTACTACATCGCCAGTCGACCCGCCCATGTCAACATCGGCGACATCCTGATCCTGCCTTCGGCACAGGCCAGTTCGACAGTGGTCAAAAGAAATGGATGAACGGAAACCAGCAACTATATCTCATTGCCCTGACCCTGATACCCGGGATCGGCACCCACCTTACCCGCTCCCTGATCCAGGCATGCGGAACCCCGGAAGAGGTCTTTCGCTCGCCTCGTCGAATTTTAGAACGCATCCCAGGGATCGGCCGTGAGCGTGCCTCCTGGTTATTGGAAAAGGATCTTTTGAAACGAGCAGAGAAGGAGCTTGTGTTCATTGAAAAGCACAGTATTGAGGTCATACCGATCGGGGATCCCAGGTATCCGAAGTTGCTCCAGACCTGCTCCGATGCCCCTTTTCTACTATACTTCCGGGGAAGCATGGATCACTGGCCAGAAAAGAATCTTTCCATTGTAGGTACCAGAAAGGCCACCGACCAGGGAAAGGCCATCACGCAGGAGATTGTCGAAGATGTGCGCCTCTATGAACCCTTGATCATAAGCGGACTGGCCTATGGGATCGATGCCGCCGCTCACCGAGCTGCCCTCACAGAAGGCCTTCCAACCCTTGCGGTGGTGGGACATGGGCATGATCGGATCTACCCGGCAGCCCACCGAGGGCTTGCAGAAAAGATCATGGAAAATGGCGGTATCCTTAGCGAATACCCCTCTGGAACCATTCCGGATGGAGGACACTTTCCGGCACGCAACCGCATAGTGGCTGGCCTGGCCAATGCGGTTATCGTCGTAGAGGCAGCCCAAAAAGGAGGAGCTTTGATCACCGCAGAGATCGCGAATAGTTACAATCGGGAGGTCTTTGCCGTTCCAGGCAGGATCCACGACCCTTTCTCAGAAGGTTGTTTGGACCTGATTCGCACTCATCGAGCCAACCTCTATCAATCTGCCAGGGATCTGGAATATGTACTCGATTGGAAACCTGAAGAAATGCCTGGAGCAACACAGACCCAATTATTCATCCACCTTTCAGAAGATGAAAAGGCGATAATGAATGTCTTGAACGAAAAGGGGAAAATGGAAGTGGATCTATTGGGTTACGAAGCAGGCCTTCCTATCTCCAAACTATCTGGAACCTTGATGAACCTCGAATTGAACGGAATGGTAAAAAGTTATCCGGGCAAGGTATTCGGACCTTGTTAAGAGCGTACGATCTGGAAGTTACCGAATTTGACCACTTTGCCTTCCGCACCATGAACCTCATCCACCATCGCGTTCGGAGGGCCCTGCTCACACCACTCAAGAAATTTGTGAAGATCATTTTCAGAACCTTCGGCTTCAATGTATACAGAGCCATCAGGTTCGTTTCGCACAAATCCCCTAATGCCCAACTCCTCGGCTTTTTCCTTTGTGGAGGCCCGATAAAAAACGCCCTGGACCTTACCGGTCACTTTGATGTTATAGTGGTGGATTCCGTTTTTCATTTCAGTTACGGGATTGATTGACCATCAATTCGCGAAGGGTTCCAATGATCTCATCGGCAGGCCTATATCCACGGGCTAGCAGATATCCCTTCTCCCCGATCTGGATGGCAAGGGCAGGAAATCCCGAAATCCCCATTTTTTGGGCTGTTTGAAAATCAGCCAGGGTCTTTAGCCGATAAGATTCCTCATTCATTTCCAACAGAAAGGAAGCCCTGTCCATTCCCATTTCTTCCGCAATGTCTGCGAGAACCTCTTGATTGGAAATGTTTCGTCCGTTAAGGTAAAAGGCCTTTTGAAGGATATGGGAGATCTCGATCTGACGCTCCGGAAAGTGATCCCTGAAGATCACCATAGCGCGAGAAGGGATCTCAGAATCGAGCACATAATCGGCGGTGTTCTTCAACACCCCTTCTTTGAACGCGGAGCCAAAAGAATGACCAGTATATTGTTCCAATTGTTTTACAGAATCATGGATCTGAGGATAGGTCTCATCAAAGGTCCCGACACGATCACCAAGAACCAGACCTCCGTTGATCACGAGGGGATCCACCTCCGAACCGAATTCGTTCATGATCTTCTCCACCTCAAATCCAAAGGCATAGCACCACCCACATAGGGCATCAAATACATAGATCAGTCTAGGTCTGTCCATAGGAATCATT
>JAJLJK010000110.1:0-16431 GCA_033844885.1 Bacteroidota bacterium
GAACAATTCGGGGTATTCTCATGGTCTTCCGGATTGGGAAATAGGCATCGATAACTAGGACCTTCCTGATAATTGAAAACAGATACCTGACCCTCGAATTTGTATATCGCTCCAAAGATCATGGGCTTTCCGGATAGGATACTGGCATCATTGACCAAATAGCGGGTCGGAATATTGTCACTACCGTCAATGATGATGTCATATTCTGAAAATAGATCGAGGGCATTCTCCGAGGTCAATCGAAAGGGATAGGCATCGATCCGGATCGTAGGGTTTAGATCCAAAAGACGTTCTTTGGCCGCCTGAGCCTTGTTCTTTCCAAGTGAACCTGCTCCAAAAAGCACCTGTCTTTGAAGGTTGGATTCCTCCACCGTGTCATCATCCATGATCCCTATCCGCCCAACACCAGCAGCTGCTAGATACTGTAGGGTCGGGCAACCCAGACCTCCGGCACCGATCATGAGGATACGGGCTCGATGGATCCGATCCTGACCTTCTGGGCCGATCTCTTCAAGAATGATATGTCGATCGTAGCGTTCCATTTTTCATCCTCCTGAAAAGGGTGGGAGAAGGGCGATCTCATCCCCCGAAAGGGGAGCTTCATTCCCAACAAATTCCTGTTTTTGAGCCACTCTGAATTTCCTCTCCAAAAGTCCGGGATACTTTTCTTCCAAGTGTTCCAATAAATGCTCCACCGTGGATCCCTCCAGATCGATACTCTCCGAATCACAGCGGGTGATCTCGGTCAAGGGTCCGAAATATTTCAGCTCAATTTGCATGGTTGATCGCGTTTAAATCAATGGGTGAATTGATGTTCTGAATCCGAAACCGATCCTCCTTGGGAACCAGAATAGTTTGGCAGTTCAACCTTTCGGTCAGATCCATCATTCGTCTTTTTCCAGAGTGCAATAGATCCAGGGCGGGTTGTAAGCACCTTTTTCGGTAAAGGGCGATAAGTGGCATGGACCTTTTGCCATCCGACAACAGAACCATATCGGTTTTAGTGTCGATTGGATCGAGGAGGAGCCGCAACGTTTCGGTGTCGATCAGAGGAATGTCACAGCTCAAAACCAGGTTGAATTCGGACCGGGAATGTTCCAAACCGGTGCAAATTCCTGCCAATGGACCGGCAGAGGGCATGATATCCGGAATTCGGGGTATTCCCTCGATCTGGTGGCCTGGATCATCACTTACGATGATCATTTCTCTTACCAATGGGGTCATGGCATCGATCACATGTTTCATGAAGGACTTGCCATTCCATTCGATCAGGGCCTTATCCATTCCCATTCGGACACTTTTTCCGCCTGAAAGGACGATTCCTGTTATCTTTTCACTCGGGATCATGGGATCAGGATCAATTTGATGGATGCCATGAGGAGGACCACAGCAAGGATCCGTTTTAGGACCATACCGCTCAAGTATTGACTTCCCAGATACGCTCCGAGGGATCCACCCAGAAGGGCAAGAGCCACCATCAGGATGGATCCGGAAGAATAGGTCACACCGGAGTGAAGTTGACCGATCAGCCCCGCGGTGGAATTCACCCAAATGAACAAGGCCGAAACACAAGCGGCTTCTTTCATTTTACCCCAGTGGAATAATAGTATGACCGGTGTAAGGATGATCCCCCCACCGATCCCGATCAGTCCTGAGAAAAAGCCGATGACCGCGCCGGTCAATAGGCCATGCCATGTTTGAATTGGGCGAATACCTTCAGATTCTCGTCCAAAGAGATCCAGCATTCGGATGACGGCAAATAGCAGAAAGGCTCCGAGGATCTTTTTGTAAAGGGAAGCATCAAGTTCCAAATAGCCTCCTAGATAGGCCATGGGGATCGATGCGATCGCAAAGGGCCAGAAAAGCCGTTGGTTGAAGTAACCTCTTTTGAAATATTGGTAGAAGGCGATACCGGCTACAAACAAGTTGAGCAATAGGGCGGTGGGTCTCATGACCTCGGGTGTGAATGAAAAGAGCGCCATTAAGGCCAGGTATCCACTTGCGCCACCATGACCAACTGCGGCATAAAGAAAAGCCACGATCGGGATCAGCAAGAAGAACCCTATTTCATGTGTCATGGTCTCACTCATAGATCCTTGAAACTCTTTTCGCTTTCCTTTAGATGTTCCCAGCAATCCTTTTTTATCGCCTCGAACCGATGGATCAACTCCCGGCCAAATGGGGTCAGCTCTGCTCCGCCACCACCCGAGCCGCCTCTGGCAGTAAGGACCACCGGCCGGTCCGCATTTCGGTTGACCGTATCCATTAGTTTCCAGGCCTTTTTATAGGACATCCCTGTGCTTTTTGCAGCGGCAGATAGGGATCCGGTATTGTCGATCGCCTTTAACAATTGGATGCGGCCCTCGCCGAGGATGATCTCACCATCCAATTCGATCCATAGTTTACTTTTTATTCTGTAGCCCATATCATCCAGGTAATTGAATCACATCGACTTCCTCTCCTGATCGGATGGCCTGATTGGTTCCAGAAACATATACCAAGGCATTGGCATGACTAAAGGTGTTCAGCATCGCCGAACTTTGATCCTTTAGAATGTCAACCTGATCATCCTTCAGCTTGGCTTTGAGGAACTGCGCCCGATCTCCTTTGATCTGAAGGTCCTGCGATATCTTAGCTTTTGTACGAGCCAGCGGTCTGGGATATCCTCCGCAGGTCGCCGACAGGAGGGGAAAAACATAAACATAGAGACAGGTGAGGGCAGAGGCAGGATTCCCGGGAAGTCCAAAGACCCTTTTGGATCCCTTCTTTCCGAAGAAAAGAGGTTTCCCAGGCTTTTGATTCACCTTGTAAAAGAGGGTCTCCACTCCGAGGTCTTTCAGGGCGGTTCCTACGAAATCATAATCTCCGACCGATATTCCCCCTGAGACAAGAACCAGATCAAAACTTGATATGGCTTCATTTAGAATGTCGCGCGTATTCTCCAGATCATCCTTGGTGCGTAGGATGGAAGGATATGGAAATCCCCCTTCTGTAAGTGCCGAAGAGAGCATGACGCCATTACTTTCATAAATCTGTCCATGTTTTAATGGGGTACCCTGATCAACCAATTCATTTCCGGTGATCACCAACGCGATCGTTGGTTGTTTGATCACCTGTATCATAGGGATACCAAGACTTGCCAGAAATCCTACGGCTGCAGGAGAGAGACGAGTGCCCCGGGGAAGGGCGATATCTCCAAGTTTTACCTGCTCTCCTTTGGGACGAATGTTCTGATCAGGTGAGGGCATTTTGGTCAATTGGATCTTATCTTTCAGGCGTTCGACCTGCTCCTGCATCACTACGGTATTTGCAGAATCCGGAACGGCGGCACCCGTGAAGATTCGGACACATTGACCGGGCTTAAGTGTAGGATGGAACTCGTCACCGGCTTTCACCTCACCGATCACTTCATAAGATGGGGATCCATTCAGGTTCAAGGCATATCCATCCATTGCTGATTGTCGGAAGGGGGGCATGTCTATCGGCGATCGGATGTCCTCGGTCAGGATCATCCCAGCGGATCGAGAAAGCTCCATCCTGGCGGTCACAGGTTCTGGAGACTGTTCCTCAACGATCTTTAGGGCTTCTTCGACCGATAGCATATTGGACAGGGATTTGAATGACCTTAAGGCGATATATCCCAGCGAATATAACGAATTCCCTGCGGAGAAAAAGGGGGTATTTTGAATTATGAATTAAGAGTAAAAATGGAAAATGGCAATTGAGGATTTAGAATTCAAGATTCAAGATTCAGAATTCATAATTCTTAATTGTTCATTCTTCATTCCTCACTCCTCACTCTCCTCTTCCTTTTCCAGGTTCAGGAACCGGGATGCATTCCCATAGAAGATATCCTCCTTTTGTTCCAGGGTCAGAAAATCAGCGGATTGAATGGTTTTTATGCCCACATCAATGGTCTGTGGCCATACCATTTGGTCACTGCCATACATGATCCTGTCCCCAAATCCGGATTTGATCAATGCTTTTAGGTATCGATGTAACTCTTCTTCAGGAAGGACCCAATTAATGACAGCGATGTCAACATAGAGATTGGAATGGGCATAAAGCAGGGCCTTGACATCGTCTACGTAGGGCCATCCTCCATGCATGATATAGAGTTTCAAGTTGGGGTATTTTACGAGCACCTCCTCCAATTGCATTGGATTCGCGTTATATGCTCGCATCCCACCTAACATTTCCGGCATCAAATGAATGCCATTATTTGGACCCCCAGGAAGGATATGGAATCCAACCGGGATACCTAACTCTTCGGCCAGGGCAAAGTAGGGTTCTTGGGAAGGATCATCAGCTGTGATCCCTGCATAGAAAGGGGACATCTCACCGATCACCTGAAGTTTTCCCTTTTCAAATTGTTTTCTCAAGGAGTCCACCGGTTGGTTGGCATTGGCGATCAGGACCGTACTGGGAGCATCGTCATACCAACGCATCCCATCGGTGACTACAGCCTTGACGATATTGTACTTTGTGAATCGTTCAAGGACCTCCTTTTTTAACTCGTCAGGGGAAGAAACCCCTTCGTAGGTCTCGCCGCGAAGGGTAGGAGGGTGGGTCAGACCAAAGAGAGGGTTTCCTTCACCAAAAGCATGAATATGCATATCGATGATGGGTCCCTTGTATTCAATGGGTTCCTTACTCTTTTTCTTATCAGGCTCTGTGGTTGATCGGCAACCGATCATAAGGATACTTGACCCGATCAGGATCATGGATAGGAAACGATTCATGGGATGGAAAGGGATTGGTTTCTCCTCAAGGTAGCCCTTTTTTCAGGGATTTCCTTTTACGACGTCTCTAACCATGCGTGCTTCAGCGTCAATTCGACCCAAGGCAAAACAGGTCAAACCGGTTTGGTCCACACCCTAATATTTCGGATATCATCATCCGGGATCGGCGGAACCATACCAAAAATCTTTAATGCCCAGATCCGGACGATCCTGGCAACATGGGATTTCTTCCTCAGGTAATTCAAGGAGTTGTAGTCATAGATGGATTTTGCAGGAATCAGACCTAATGATCGAGGCATTTTCTTCATGGTGAAAAGAGTTAGGGTACTTTCCTTCCAATCCAACATCTCATTGACCTCGAACTCCGCCAGATCAAGCCATGGGTGGATGGCTTCGTCCCACACTCTCATGCTGTTGAAAACCTCCGGATCATCATCATCGCTGGCGAGGTGGAGTTGGATCTGCAGTTTTGGAATAACCTATTTTCATAAATTGGATTACAATATTTGAAGTTTTTCAATTTATGGGAAAGCACCTCCGATAGGAAAGAAACCTTTCCATTTTGAGAGAGAGAACCCTTTTTTCATCGATTGATCCTTAGAATGGGAGGTCTTTCCTTCCGAGAAAATGTCAAAAATGAACCACCTTTTATTTATCAGAAGTACCTTGTTGGGGCTTTTTCTGGCTCCCTTCTTATTTGCCTGTAACCCTTCGGGGACGGATCTAAAAACCGAAAAGAAGGATACGCTATCTTCCTCGATGGAGGGTATTGAGTTCAAAGAGGATTTTGAACTTGAAGAAAGGACCTTGGTGACCTCGGGTCGAAATCCATTCTTTATCCTGGAACCCGGGTATGTTCTGGAATTTGCGGGAATGGAAGGAGATGATTCACTTTCATTGGTGATCACCGTTCTTGAAGATACGATGAAGGTGGGAACCACCTGGACCCGTGTTGTTGAAGAACGGGAATTGGAGAACGGTGAACTCGTCGAGATATCCCGAAATTACTTTGCTATCGATCTTGAAACTAGGGATGTTCTCTATTTCGGAGAGGAAGTCGATATCTACGAGGATGGAGTGGTCACTACACATTCAGGTGCCTGGCTTGCAGAAGGGGAAAACAAACCGGGCTTGATCATGCCGGGCTCTCCGGTTATCGGTAAGGCCTATTATCAGGAGATCGCCCCCGGGATTGCAATGGATCGCGCCATGATCATGGATATGGATGAGAAATTCGTTTGTCCTGCAGGAACCTTCACTCAAGTGCTGAGAACCAATGAGACCTCCCCATTGGAGCCCGGTAGCCTTTCAGAAAAGCTATATGCTCCGGAAATCGGGTTGATAATGGATGGCGAGCTGAACCTGGTGAGATATGGTTTGCTGGATCCAAGCATTCCTTGAATCCTTAGATTTCCTTTTTTCTTCTCTGATCTTGAGGTACTAGGTCAAAATTGAGCCTCAGTTTCCTTTAGAGGTAGCGGATGGAGATGCTCAGGGTTTTGGGATCTTCTGTTTTGATCCGATGATGAAATACAGTATGGCTCCCAAGAAGGGAAACAAAAGGACGATAAGGACCCAGATCAATTTATTGCTGTTCTCAAAATCATTCCGAAGAATATCGATCAGGGCGATCAAAGGGAGGAGCAGGACGAGGGAGATGAAGATGAAGATCAGTAATAATTGCCAGGGGCCTACCATTTCAAGTAATTCCATTTTGAAGAAATTTGTAGTGAACTTTCGTTCAAGTAATCAATAGCCGTGGCTTCGAAAATAGGGAGTATTGACTAAAAATCCCTCTGGAGTTCACAATGTCAATGATTAATGATAAAGTGCTTAAGGATATTAGGCTGCAGTTGGTTTTTTTGCTTGTCTCTAATTGGATATAGTCAAACGTGGAGTCCAGCAATGACTGGACTAAATGAAATACAGAGCACACAGCCTCAGGCGGTATTTAGTGTTGAATTCAAATCCAATCTAAACGGACTGAATTACATCTATGGGTCATTCTGGGATGAGGACTCTGCCCTAAGAGTGGTCGGTTATCGCAAAGGGGGGCGTTGGGTCTCTTTACCATTTACAGTTAGTTATGGAAGTTTCGCAAAAGATATTGACCTATTTGGTGATACGTTGTTGATCGGTGGTTATTTTGGGAATATCCGCTTGGACAATGACACTTCGAAAAGATTTCCTCCCTCTTCATTGTTAAAATGGCACCAGGATAGTCTTTGGGTTGATAGCACTATTGCTGGGGTCTATGATATTGATATCCGCGGTGATAGTATCCTGATATGGGGTGATTATTGTATTGATAGTCTAGGTCAACCTATTCTGAATCAATTCTTGTCCTCGGACGGCGGGAAATCTTGGACGTATCCTTACTCTGTGATTCACCCTACTGAATCAACACCCTTTTTTGGGGCATACCCCAAAATTGCGATCAAAGGACAAAACATATATACTCTAAACGACCAATCGCCCCCAGGAAACCCATACAATGGTATTGTAAAATGGAATGGAAGTCAATGGATCGCTTTTGGAAATGGGTTACAGGGATTGAACTCCAAGGTTTACGATTTTGAATTTTTTCAGGGAGACCTAATTATTGGGGGCGCATTTAGTAAAAAGATGAATCCTGGGGATCCTGGGAATTTCATTGCAAGATGGGATGGGATTCAATGGAATGAATTTGGGACTGGTTTTAATAACGAGGCATGGGACCTATATGTACATGACAGTTTATTGTTTTGTCTTCAATGGGGTACAAAATTTGGAGATGTGACTCTTCCATATCTGGGGGCTTGGGATGGACGTCAATGGTGCGGGACTAATTTGGGTATCTTCAATCACCGTCCAGAGGCATTTGGATTTGCTAATGATACTTTGTTTTTAAGTTTTAAATCAAATCCCATAGTTTTAAATAATGACACCTTACCAATGGTTATTTATTTCGATGGAGATTATTTAAGTAATCCGTATTCAATCTGTAGTACTCCAAATTTAATTATTGAGGAGAAAAGTTTGTCCCCCGTTTTTCTTTATCCTAACCCCACTTCCGGAGTGGTGAGAATTAAAGGAGTTTTAGAAGAAGAAATACAAAAGGTTGAGGTGTTTGACTTGATGGGAAGAAAAGTCTTGAAGTGTAACAAATGTATCGAATTAAATTTCTCTTCTTTTCAACCTGGTCTTTATGTTATTCGAATTTCAAATATGAAGGAGTTGGTTCAAAGGAAAGTGGAAGTAATTCCATGATCAAGGGATTATTTGGTTTGCTGGAAGTTCATAATGTTACTTTCAAAAGTATGAATTCATTCTTTGAAAGTAGAACGAATGGTTCAATCCGTATCGCTTTGGGCTTTTTTATGTGGGAGATCGCTTCCAAGGAACAATAAAATGAACATGGAAATAGGAGGAAAGATGAATAACAAAAATGGAATGATCATGATCTTCATCCCAATAGTCCATTCACCTCTGAATATCAGGTAAATAACGCCAAGGGCAATTAAATAATAGAGGAACTGAAGTGCATCAAGTATGACCTTTAAGACATAAGAATATTCTGGGTGCTCAAAATCTACTGGTGTTTCAGCCAATCGAGCGATGATCAATAGGAAACAGACAATGAAAACGAATCTCTTGAATCCCTTTTGGTGATCCTCTAAAAATCGATCCACATATTTTGAACCCTTATTATGGGGTGTTTGCATGAATCGAAGATAATTCTTCGCCCGCTTTTCTGGTCATTCAATGATTAGCTTTTGAGTCTCAGATATTCGATCTCCTCTTAGGTTTATTAGATAGATGCCTGTTGGGAGTTCTTCCGTTCGAACGGAAATGGAATTTTCGTGATCTACATCCATTGAAAACAGAACTTTTCCATGAATGTCCATTATGGATATTTGGTTCATTAGGAAGGAAGATCTTACCAGTATCCATCCATCCGAAGGATTGGGATAGATCTTAACCTCGTTGGACGGGGATACCTCGTCGATATTCAAATTGATCAAAGAAATACAAAGGCTGTCATTACTTTGGTTGGTGTCCGCTCTTGTGTCCGCCCATACGCAGAGGTTCTCTGAAGAAATCGGAGAAGGGAGATTTTGAAGATCAATAGCTTGAGACAATACTAAGACGGTGTCGGAACCCGGCGCCAAAAGAGGAAAGAAGGTTTGTGAAACCACCGAAGTCGAATTGCTTAATTCATAGGAGATTTCCACTGTATCGATGTTCTGATTTCCGACATTTTCAATCACCGCGGAGATCACCAAAGTGGTGTCCAAGGTCCGAAGTGTGGTATCAATGCTGAGGAGTGCGATATCTCTGATTGGGGCAGGTTGTGGGCTAAGATAGATCTCGATCTCATCAAATCCGGGGTTGTGGTCTGCAGGATTGGTTCCTGTATTGATGTTGACGATTCTTAGCCGGTTGGTGGAAATGGAATTGAACTTTAGATAATAGACCGCACCATATCCCCCCTGGCCACTAAAGGTCGTGATCAAGTTCCACTGCGAACCATCGTGATACTCAAGGTCGGCGGTCCCTGTGAAAACCACACCATTCCCATTTGGAGGAGCGAAATTTGTGCCCACATTGAATATCCTCACACTGTCAATGGTTTGAGGAGACGTCCATGTGAATTCCATGTAGGCTGGGGTAGGAAAACTTGGAGATGTACCTACCCAACCAAAAGTGGAACCATTGATTACCCCATCATTCCAATTGGAGGGTCCGTAGGAACCAGAAGAGCTTGCAGATGCAGAAGGGGTGGCTGTTAATGCTAGATTGGTCTGACCGAGCATAGAAAATCCCATGAAAGCCAGGCAAAGGATGATCAGATTCTTCATTTAGATTGGTGTAGGTTGGTTTACTTTTCTAATATACATATAAAATTGAATAACAGTTAGTTACAAAAATGTTACTAATAAATTTTTGTAACTGTTGGCGGAATGACACACCCCATTTGAGAAAGGATAGAAGGGTGTCGAAATTGGGTTTTTCAATAAGAGGTCCTCTAGGTCCCGGTCGTACTACTTCTTCTTTCGAGAAGAATATTGTTCTTCCATTCACCCCAAAGTTTTCCGATTCTTTCCCGGTAGCCAATGACCCTGAATCCAACTCCCTGATGAAGGCGATGGCTGGGTTCATTTTCAGAGAAAATGGAGGCTTTTAGGGTCCAAATTCCATTTTCTTCGCTTTCCGCAATCAAGGATCGCAAGAGCCGTTTTCCTATACCCTGACCCTTGAAAAGGGGATCCACATATACACTTACCTCCGCTACGCCTCCATACACGCAACGATCAGAGACCGGACTTAATGCTGCCCACCCGACCACTTTCTTATCCTGGATAGCGACCAGTCTTCCGAATTTAAGATGTGCAAGGGTCCACTTCTCCCAGGTGGGTGCTTGGGTCTCAAAAGTGGCAATGCCCGTTGCAATGCCACTTTCATATATCTGTTTCACTTTTTCCCAATGTCCCTTATCCAAAGGTTCAATGGTTACAGGCTTCCATTCCACAGGAGCTTCCATTTTCTGATGTGGTTTCGAGTAATGCTTCCTTTCCATCGTTACCGGTCCACTGATCCATAACATCGGGAGCAGGTCTGGCATTGATGCCTTCTCCATAAACAGTGGCGGAGCCATGGGTGTAGAAGGCCTCCCAGTCTACCCCCTGAGGATCGGTGATCCAGCTTTTTTGAGACTTTGAATAGCAGCAGGTGCACTCTCCCTCTTCTCTGATCGTACCCTTGGCGTTCTGCATATGGGAATACACCGCCATTAGATCGGATTCGGACTCGACCTCCAATCCCAAATGCTCGATCCCATTTTCGCTATGCCCGGTCGAGATCGCATAATTGATCCTTGGATCTTCCAGCATCCATTTGGCATAATCAGGTTTTACAATGGATGGTTGAGCGTCGAAAAGGGCAGTGTAGAATTCAATGCTTTCCTGAAGGTCTTTGACGCGTACATGAACGTGAAATCGTTTCATTTTTTAAATTTTGAAAGGTGAATGTTTATTGATCACCATCATGACGCAGAGGGATGGAAAAAGACGCAGATTATTTTTATTTAATCCTGTAATTCACTGAAAAACAAATAGATAAATTTCATTTATGATCAGGTCGAATCGACCAATAGAGGATCGCTAAAGGACCATTTTCTGCACAGGAACCATTTTGGCCGACCAAGGCGTTCCGGTGAACTGTTTACTTAGGACGGATCAGTTTTGGAGTGCTGTTGTTTCAGCTTTTGAAGGGGCTCACAACTCTCTTTGACCTCAAAGGAAATGATGTTTCCCTGGGCATCGGTCTCAAAATGGCAGCAGGTGATGAATTCCTCCTTTAACAGTTGCCTGGCCCGTTGGATCCGTGATTTCGTTGCGGTAAGTGACAGTTGCAACCTGTCGGCGATCTCGGATTGTTTGACATTGTCAATATCAGCAAGCTTCAAAGGAATGGAGTATTTCTTGGGTAAAAATTCCAACATAGGAAGAATGAACTGAGTCGCATCTTCAAAAGCTTCCTCATCATTTTCGGTCTCCAACTCCTCGGTCTCACCCATTTGGGTGAATTTTGAGTTCCTTCGATAATGGTCGGAAATGGTATTCTGTGCGATCTGCAAAAGCCAGCTCCGCACATTTCGGACGCCTGACCTGGACATACAGAAAGCATAGACCTTCATCAGAACATCCTGCAGGATGTCATCGGTGAGATCCGGGTCTTTGACCCGTTTTAGAATGAAATTCCTCAATAGGTTCTTATGTTCCAGCCATAGGGCGGGAACATCACAGTTCATTCGGATCTCTTTGGGTTCTTCCATTGGGTAAATAGGGTCGGGGTAAAGGTCGATCACTGTGCAACGGGGTCCTTTAGCGACAGCCTAAGATAAATCTTTTACCAGATCGTTGACTCCGGGTCAAGGGTGAATGGAAAATGAGGAATGGAAGTTTTGGCAATCCTGATAAAAACCAAAACCTAAGAGAGGACGGCCAGTGGGGATTGATTGCGCTAAATTTAGATCAAGCCTGAATCTCGGGATCCATAGCAAACGTTGAATTTACCTATGTGATTTTATATCTATTCACCACAAGGTAAACGAAAGGAATAAGTAAAAAAGAATAAGCTCCAACATGGATATTAATGATGGCCAGAGTCAATGCAACAATCGTAAAAATGGGTATGATCCATATATAAAGGTTCAATCGTCTAGCTGTGTTCTTATCGATCTTTTCTTTATGAAGTTCAGGATGATCAATGATATATTTCCAAATGATCCATAGAACGAATCCAGTGATCATGAATGAGATTCCATAAATGAAGATCACCAAAAGATCATACCTATAGAATGTTTTTAATTTGGCAATAAAGGGCACTAAGGAGATTAAAAAAAGGAACAACAAATTCAGAAGGATGACCATTGAATTTACTTCCTTGATCTTGTTGAAAATATTGTGATGCATAATCCAATACAGGCCAACAATAATGAAGCTGGTCACGTAGGCTATGAGGCCAGGTTCTAATTTTATGAGGAAGGACTTTATTCCATCCTCAGTGAAATTGTGATCGGAGGGAACTTCGATTCCAAGGACAAGTAAAGTAATGGCAATGGCTATTACGCCATCTGATAAGGCATTCAGTCTTTCCGGGCCTACTTTATTGTCATCCATAGATTGGAAGTATCACATAGTACTTGGGTAGGATCTTCATCATGGAATGGATAGGAAGAGATCTATGTTTCAAAAAATTCAGGAGCGTGTATATCCCAAAAAGTCAAGCACAAAAAAGGGAAAACAGGTCCTTCAGTTCATCCCAATATCCACCACCACTTTGTAGATCTTACCGGAAAAGCGATTATTTCCCTCTGGGTAATCATCGGTAACATTCGTTTCATTATCCACACCCACATCTACGCCTTCATCTCCTGAATAGGCAAAGGGTTCCGTTTGAGGAATGTACCCTTCTGAGACTTTCTCACCATCCACATAGAGGAAGCATTTTCCGCCAGTGCCCGGTTTCAGTTCGTCGGCAATGAATTCATACTTGATCTGGTGATTTCCTGTTCTTAGGGGTTGCGACGCGATCTTTGTGTGAGTTAGGCCAAAATAATTATAGTCATGACAGACCGCTCCATTCTTCATATACAAGGACCAACCTCCAAACCGCCCTGCTTGACAAATGATCACTCCATTTGAATTCCCATCCTTTAGTTGGATCTCTGCGACTATGGTATAACTCTTACTCTTGTTATTGATGAAGACATTTTCCATGATTCCTGTCATTCCCTCGTAAAGCGTCAATGAGGTTCGATCCCCAATTAGATCACCTCTTCCAGCAATTTCTGCGTTAAAGCGTTCTATTCTTCGGTCGTCGATAGGAAGAACATGATTCTCAATAGCTTCCTTCATGAATAGATCTTGAAGCTCCTTTAATTTCTCAGGATTTGATTCGGCTAAATTGTTCGATTGGGAGAAATCCTCGTCAACGTAGTATAGTTCCCATACGTCATCCTCGAGAGGAGGCAGATCCGCCATTAACCATGGAATGGAGTGCCTCGTGGAAGCTGTCCATCCTTCATGATAAATTCCGCGGTTCCCGAACATTTCAAAATATTGGGTGGTATGAGTCTCTGGTGCACCTGCGTTGTCAAATGAATATAGGAAGGACGTACCGGCAAATGGAGTTTGTTCGGTTCCGTTGACCATTTTCGGAAAAGGTAGGCCTGCAGCCTCCAGAACCGTTGGAGCGACGTCAGTTACGTGGGTGAATTGTGACCGTATTTCCCCCTTGGATTTTATTCCCTTGGGCCAGTGAACGACCATTCCATTGCGAGTTCCACCAAAATGCGAGGCAACCTGTTTGGTCCACTGAAAGGGTGTATTGGTGGCATGGGCCCAACCAATGGCAAAATGCGGGAAGGTGTTCGGACCTCCCCAATCATCCATATGATCCATCATTTGGGAGGCTGTGCCGATGATACCATTGAGCGCCATCATTTCATTGTAGGTGCCTTCCGGACCACCTTCGGCACTGGATCCATTATCGCCAATTACATAGAGAAAAAGGGTGTTATCTAATTCCCCCATTTCTTCCAAAGCAGAAACCAATCGTCCTACTTCGTGATCCGTGTGCTCTGCATATGCAGCAAAAACTTCCATCTGTCTTGCAAATAGCTTTTGCTGCTCGGGTGTTTGGCTATCCCAGGAAGGTATTTCATCCGGTCTTTCAGTAAGTTTCGTCCCCGGAGGTACCACACCCATTTCAATTTGACGAGCCAATGTTTCTTCTCTCAATTTGTCCCAACCTTGGTCAAACCTACCCTTGTATTTTTCGATATATTCTTTAGGTACGTGATGCGGGGCGTGGGTTGCACCGGTAGCATAATAGATATAGAATGGTTTATCTGGCGTAAGTGCTTGTTGCGCACTTACCCAGTTGATAGCCTGATCTGTCATATCAGTGGTGAAGTGATAATCGGGAGTCCGCTCAACTTCCACGCGCACCGTACCATCATACACTGCAGGAGCCCATTGATTGGTCTCACCACCAATGAACCCATAGAATTTATCAAAACCAGACCGAGTTGGCCAACGATCGAAGGGACCTGAAACCGATGCTTCCCATGGCGGGGTTTCATGGTATTTTCCAAACATGGCAGTGCTGTAGCCGTTCAGCCTAAGCATTTCTGCCAGGGGTGCGATACCGTTGGGACGTATCCCGGTGTTGCCTTGAAATCCGGTGGCCAATTCCATGATAGCTCCTGCATTGTTCTGATGGTGATTTCGGCCCGTAAGGATCGCCGTCCTTGTGGGTGAGCAAAGGGCGGTGGTATGAAACCGATTGTACCGTAGACCTTCTTCGGCCAACCGATCTGCTGTTGGTTCGTTTATGGCACCACCGAAGGTACTCGAGGCTCCGAATCCCTGATCATCGATCAGGACGATCACCACGTTTGGTGCATTTTCAGGTGCCTTCACTTCAAATCTTGGAGGTGGCGTTGCATTTCTAGCATCAAGTTCTGTGACAGCGGGATATTCAGGTTCCTGAATGGGAAGAATGGTTCGGTCAATGGACCACGTTGTGGAATTATTGACTGGACCAACCTCATTGTCGGAGTTACAACCAGCGATTGCCAAAATGAGGAGGCAAAAGGATAATTGAGTTGGATGGAACTGAGTGAGCCCTTTCATTTTCAATGGATTTGAATCTGAAAGGAAGATCCACTACATTTTGTAAGGAAAGTATGATATTAATCAGTTGGGAATACCACGAACTTTCAGGAGGACATCATTTTCTTATAAGAGAACCATAGTTGTGGTTGTTCGTGGTTGCTGAAAAGGATTTGAAGGTTGATAGTATCTCAGCGAATGGTAAGTCAGCTAATTGAGAGTTCCTAGGGATGGGAGCAAGGGTCTCCCCCTAGTAGGGATCCATGACCCACCATGCCAAATCATTTGTCCCAGGGGCGCACCTATCGTGAATGCATTTCCGGAAGGGTCAACATTTAAGTCATTGTGAAAGAAACTCTGGACCAAATAATGGATCATCCAGACAGGATCAGTTTTTCCGCATTCGTTGAGGAGTTTTTCCTTATGGAGACTATTAGGAGGGGCAATATGAGGATTTAGAAAAGAGGTAAAAGAGCTCTCAAAGAGTCAATTTAGAGTTGGAAGATACAACGGGAAAAGGGTTTTAAAATCTAACAATTTATTTTCCACAAAAAAAGGTCTCTATCTCATTTTCTTTTATGGAATAGGTTAATCACTATTCACTCTTTTCCAATCGAAGAAAGCGTACAGCATTATTGTAGAAGATATCCTCCTTTTCTGAACGGGATAAAAAAGGAGCTTGGTTGATGGCTTCTACTGCTTCACCAATCTTATTTGGCCATACCATCTGATCAGACCCAAACATTATCCTCTTACCTAAGCCAGCTCTGATCAATTTTTCCAAATGATCATAAAAGGCGGTTCTGGGAATTACCCAGGTAATGGTAGATACATCCACATATAATTGAGGATATTGATACATCATTGCGATCATTTCTTCAGTGAAAGGGAAGCCCGCATTCTCCACATAAATTCTGAGTTTAGGATGTCGAATAAAAATGTCTTCAAGTAGAAGTGGATTTCCAGCGGAGGACCTAAAATGGGGCATGTAAGGCCCGATGCCTAGAGTATGAATGAGCACAGGCAGATCCAATCTATCGGCCAATTCGAAGTATGGTTCAAGAGATGGATCATTTGGGGGCAACCCATTGAGTTGGGTTCCGATTTCACCTAAGCCTTGGAACTTTCCTGATAAATACATTTCTTTTAGTCTTTTCAGTTTAGAACTATCAGGTTTTAGAATAAAGGGGGATGAGATGAATTGACCTGGTGCTTTACTTGCCCAATCCTGGACTACATTCCAATCAACTCCGCTAAGAAAGGCTTTGGTAATATTGTTTTCCTTCATCACGGCTAATGTCCGTTCCAGTAATTTATCAGGATCCACTATGGCTGGTTCATTTCCTTGACAAGGTTCTGGTCGACAAAGGGAAGGGGTTCCAGAGGGAATTTTGTGAGGTAGTCCACTGTGCAAGTGCATATCTATTATTGGTCCTGAATATTCCTTAACATTTTCATGTTGAATGGAATTCTCAGAAGGTTCTTTAGTGCAACCAAACATTATGAGAACAATGATCGAAAGAGTG
>JAJLJK010000111.1:0-3807 GCA_033844885.1 Bacteroidota bacterium
ACCACGGTCTCGATCATCGCACGAGCCGAAGCTGAACCGATAGCATCGGTCAAAAGACGCTCTGCATAATTTATGACCCTGGCATCGACATGGGGAAGAGCATCCCATGAAAGGTCATTGATACGAGCATAGCGATCCAGAACAGCTTCAGTGCGTTCATCACCCAAGAATCGGATCAGTAGGCTCCGAATATCTCCAAAGGCAACCGAACCCTCCCAGGTAGAAGAACCGCTATACTCTTGAAGATATCGATCAACCCGCACAAAAAGCTCTGCCTGATTCTGTTCCAGCAGGGGTTGATGGGTGAATAGGGAAACCCCTGTAAATACTAGCCCATTCAATAAAAGACTCAGGAAGATAATGGAGGATGTGGTAGAGAATCCGGGGATCAAAGGGATGAATTCCAACGCCATTCTAAGACCACCGGTGGATGGAATAACGAGTCCGAAGAACCAGATCAACAACCCGATGATCATCCCCGAAAGGGCACCTTTCCCAGTGGCTTGTTTCCAAAGGATCCCGCCAAAGAAGGATGGGGCTAGCTGGGCGACCCCAACAAAACTGATGATCCCGATGGACACCAGCGTATTTCGGTCTCCCAGAATCGAGTAGAATATGAACCCCAGCAAGAATACGATCCCGACGCTGATCCTACGAATGTTGACGACACTCCACCGTACTTCATCGATGCGGTCCAGGAATCTAGGTATGATCCAATAGGCACTTATCATATTGCTAAGGCTAATGGAACTCACGATCATCATGGAGGTTGCTGCTGAAAAACCTCCTAGATAGATCACGGCCCGGAGCCAACCAGATGGGGCGAGTCCGAGAAAGTAGAAATCAGACCCGTAATCTCCTCCCAATTGTGTCATCCCTAAGAAGGCCAGAGGAAGAACCAAAAGGTTGATGAGAAGAAGGTATAAGGGGAAACCCCAAAGGGCATGCTTCAAATGATCCTCATTGGTATTTTCAATGATCCCCAATTGGAACTGCCTTGGAAGGAGAAAGAAGGCCAATCCTGAAATGAGAGTAAGGAGTAGAAAATCCATCCGTTCTACAGGGGCAGAAAGGGTGGTAAGATCAGCGAGAACTTCAGGTTTCAATGATTGAAAACTGCTGTGAAATCCGTTGTTCAAGACCCAAATGATCCAACCGCCAGCCAATAGGAATGCCAATAATTTGATGGCACTTTCCACGGCTATCACCGAGACCATTCCTCGACGCCGTTCACCTGATCCTATGTACTTCGTTCCATATAACAAGGTGAAACCACCAACCACCAGGGTAAAGATCAAAGTGGGGAGCCAACCTGCGGCTTGATTGTGGCCTTCTCCTTGAGCCATTTCAAAACTATTGGACACAGCTTGGATCTGAAGAGCGATGTAGGGAACGATCGCCAGAACACAGATAAGAGTCACCCACCTACCGATCTGCTGACTTTTCCCATATCGTGAAGCAAAAAAGTCGGCCATCGATGTGATGTGTTGCAAGCGGGTGATCCGTATGACCTTTCGTCCAATGACAAAAAAGAAGGGAAGGGCTAGGGTCGGACCAAAGTAAATGGCGAGGAAATCGATCCCTGTTTCTGAAGCGCGCCCAATAGAACCATAAAAAGTCCAAGCAGTGCAATAGGCGGCGAGGGATATTACATAAAATGTGGCATCTGACCTTTTTCCCTTGAATATTCGCTGTCGCTCGACTCCACGCGCCAGGAAGAACATCGCCAGAAGATAAAGAAGACTTAATATGATAAGAACCCAAGCCATTAGGACCGCCTTTTTCTCATGAAGAAGAAAAGGACCACGAAGGCGATCCAAAGGGTGAAAAGGTAAGTGACCGAAAAGGGCAAGCCCCAGTAGGATCGGGGGCTTACAGTCAATGGAAAAAAGGGAAAGAGGAACAGAACGCCGAATACCGTCCCGAAGAAGATGATCCGTCTTTGATGAATGCGGTCTTTTTCCATAATATTCGGCGGTTCTGTTCCCTTTCTACTTAGTGATTATGAGCTTCACCTGCCCCTCGTGGAATGCGGATCTCCTCTACGAGATCCTGAACATCAGTGGGCGGAGGTGAGGTCAATCTGGAAATAACAATGGCGACAATGAAGTTAATGATCATTCCGATGGTACCGAAACCCTCCGGACTCACACCAAACCACCAGTGATCAGGGGTGCTTTCGGCGGGATCGCCGATCCAACCGAGCTTGAATCTGGAGATATAATAAATGGTGATCAACAGTCCACTGATCATTCCTGCAATGGCTCCTTCCTTGTTCATTCGCTTTGAGAATATCCCCATGACAATGGCAGGGAAGAAACTTGCAGCAGCCAATCCAAAAGCTAGAGCTACTACAGAGGCTACAAAACCCGGAGGATTGATCCCGAAATACCCGGCAACGACCACGGCGATCACTGCAGCAAGGCGAGCCACGATCAGTTCACCCTTTTCGGAGATATCCGGCTTGATCTGTTTTTTGAAGATATCATGCGCCAGTGATGTAGAGATCACCAAAAGCAATCCTGCCGCTGTAGAGAGAGCTGCAGCCAATCCTCCGGCAGCTACCAAGGCGACCACCCAGTTTGGCAATCTTGCGATCTCTGGGTTGGCAAGGACCATGATGTCCTGATCAACAAACAATTCATTATCGGAGGACATATCCACATTCGTGACCATCCGCTGACCATGGTCCCCGGTTTCGCCAGAGAACACAGGTTTCTTTCCTTCGATCACCGGACCATTGAGATACTGCACCACCCCGTCATTGTTCTTATCTACCCAAGCGAGAAGTTCGGTCTTCTCCCAGTTGAATACCCATTGTGGGAGTTTGCTGAATTCCTTGTTGGAAACGGTCTCGATCAGGTTGGTTCTGGCAAAGACAGCTACGGCAGGAGCAGTAGTGTAGAGGATCGCAATGAAGAGGAGGGCGTACCCTGCCGACTTTCGAGCATCCTTCACCTTGGGAACAGTAAAGAACCGGACGATCACATGCGGGAGACCTGCTGTTCCAACCATAAGGGCAGCGGTGATGAAGAACACATCGATCATGGATTTCTTCCCGGAGGTGTATTCATTGAATCCAAGCTCACGCGTCAGACCATCCAATTTGTCGAGTAGATAGGTTCCATCGGCACTGGTTCCTCCCATCCCAAGTTGTGGGATCGGATTCCCTGTCATCTGGATGGAAATGAAGATGGCAGGCACCATGAAAGCAAAGATCAGGACGCAGTATTGGGCCACCTGGGTGTAGGTGATCCCCTTCATCCCGCCTAGAACGGCATAGAAGAATACAATAGCCATTCCTATGTAGACTCCCGTTTCGACCTCGACCTCGAGAAATCGGGCAAAGACCACACCCACACCGCGCATCTGTCCAGCCACATAGGTGAAAGAAACAAACAGGGCTGCGATGACCGCAACGGTACGAGCGAGATTGGAGTAATAGCGGTCGCCGATAAAATCCGGAACCGTGAACTTTCCGAATTTCCTAAGATAGGGAGCTAGTAATAGCGCTAGTAAAACATAGCCTCCGGTCCAGCCCATAAGAAAGACGGAACCATCATACCCCATAAAGGAGATGAGTCCGGCCATGGAGATGAATGAGGCTGCGCTCATCCAATCTGCGGCGGTAGCCAAACCATTTGCAAGAGGAGATACTCCTCCGCCGGCCACGTAAAAGTCTTTGGTGGAACCGGCCCTCGACCAGATGGCGATCCCGATGTAGAGGGCAAAAGTGACCCCTACGATGATATATGTCCAAATTTGAATGTCCATGATGTGGTAGTTTATTCGTGAAGGTCATATTCG
>JAJLJK010000112.1:0-12816 GCA_033844885.1 Bacteroidota bacterium
CGTGGCATCGACACCAATCCGGATGTAAGCCGCACCCTCCGCAGTAAGGCCGCTCCATGAAAAAAGCAAGCTCACCCCTACGGCCAGTCCGATAAGCTGTAGAAAGAAATAGGGTTTCTCTTTCTTTTTGCTCAAAAGGCCCTGAAAACCAAAGACATTCTTCATTGCGTCGAAGACCAACGTGAGGGATAATAGGCGAAGAACAGGAACGATCGGTTCAAATCCCTCCCCAAAAAGAACGGAAACGATCCAGGGAGCGAGGAACCAGGTAACAATGGATCCCGCGATCATCACACCTCCCAGAAAACCGGCAGCTTTATACAAGGTCATTCGGAATTCGCGGATGGTGGGATGATTCATGCTTAGGAGGTGAGGAAAGAAAGCCTGGGTGAAGGGCCCCAAAACCAGCGAAATCGCCACCAGGATCAATTTGTTGGCTCCAGCAAAATAACCTGCCTCGGCATCGCTGACATTGTATCCAAGGACAATAATGAAAAGGGTGGCATTGACGGTGCTGAGGAAATTCAACAGAAACAACCAGCTTCCCTCCTTAAGGTGTAGGGACCAAAGCCTCTTTTCGGGTCTCATAAAACGGATCCCATACTCCTGTTTTGCATATAGTAGGGCAAAGATCCCTACCAATATGGGTGCAGTCGAAAGCCAAAAAGGAACCCAGGGGTAATCATTTGAATGTTGAATGAAGAGGAAGATCCCAGCCGTACTAACCACTTTCGATAAGAGGTGCCAGATGGCGATCGGTCGGAGGTTCTGAAGTCCCTGAAAGATGTACATCGGGATCAGAACATACCCAACGGTCGAGAGGAAGGAGGTGTAGAATACAAGGGGATCCTTGAAGAGATCTCCAGTAATGGCCAAAAATCCCGTAAGGATGGCCAAACTGATCAGAAAGAACACCAGCTTTAGGCTCAGGACCTGCGAAAAGATGCTTGAGATGCGTTCCTTTTTGAATCCCCCCTTAGCGATCCTTCGGGTAGCTGAGACCTCAAACCCAAAGTTGATGAACAGGATGAAATAAAGGGTCAGAGATTGGGCAAGCTCTATCCTACCATAGTTCCCAGTTCCCACTGTCCTCGTGATGTATGGAAGGGTGATAAAAGGAATCAGGTAGTTGGCGACCTGAACCAGAGACAGGTAAGTGAAGTTCTTACGGAGAAGCTTGTTTTCCAACTAACCTTTTTTTGCAAAAGTATCCTTTTCCCAGGTAGTAGGGTCCATTTGTCCCGAGTACCGAAGAGCGAACCTCACTCTGTAGTGTAGATCCGCTGAACACGTTGAGAGACATGGGTCAGGATCTCATATGGAATCGTGTCCGCCTTTCGGGCGATCTCTTCGACCCGGATGATGTCGCCAAAGATCTCGGCCATATCCCCTTCCTCTGCGTGGATATCTGATACATCCACCATGCACATATCCATGCAAACCCTCCCAACGATCGGTGCTCTGTGTCCATGGATTGCCACCTCTCCGACCCCATTGCCAAGACTCCGAAAGAGACCATCGGCGTACCCAATTGGCAAGGTTGCGATGCGGGTAGGCCTTTCGGCGATGAAAGCGCGTCCATATCCTACCGACTCCCCTGGATCCAGTTCCTTGATCTGGCTGATCTTGGTCCTCAGTCTCATGACGGTTCTAAGGTTGGGTCGTTCCCAATGCTGATTGGAAACCCCATACAGCCCGATCCCCAATCGGACCATGTCCAGCTGGGCCTCCGGGTATTCAGAGATCCCGCTACTATTGAGGATATGACGAAGAAAGGAGTATCCAAGAGTTTGTTCCAGGATTCGGGTGGCCCTGTCAAACTGTGTGATCTGTCCGAGGGTAAAGTCCCTTTGCTCCGGGTCATCACTGGCAGCGAGATGAGAAAGTACGGATGCTACCTTCATGCGACGCGATCCCTTTAGGCGATCCCCAAGAGTGACCCATAGCTTTTCTTCAAATCCCAAACGATGCATGCCGGTTTCGATCTTCAGGTGGACCGGGTATTCGAAAATGGCTCGTTCTTCCAGCTTCCTGGCAAATGCATCCAAGATCCTGAAGGAATAGAGTTCGGGCTCGAGTTGATGTTGGATCAGGATGTCAAAACTTTCAGGTTCCGGGTTCAGTACCATGATCGGCAAGTGGATACCCGCCTTTCTCAGTTCTACTCCTTCATTGGTGAAAGCAACCGCAAGATAGTCGACTCCGGCAGCTTCCAGAATATTGGCGACCTGGAAGGTTCCAGACCCATAACCAAAGGCCTTCATCATGACCATCAACCGGGTAGTGGGAGCGATACGGTTCCTGAAATAACGAAGGTTGTGCATGATGGCTTCGAGATCGATCTCCAATACGGTCTGGTGAATACTTTCCTCGAGTTTCCTGGCGATGCGTTCGAAACGAAATGGCCGGGATCCTTTAAGTAGGATCGCTTTATTGGACAGTTGATCGGGGTGAAGGTCCTCGAGAAACGCCTCGGTGGATGTGTAGAATTCGGAATATGAGGGAAAAAGATCCTGATGGGCATGGATCTCCGGGCCGATCCCGATCAATTTTTCCACACCGCGCCTGGCTAACCATTTCGATAGATCTCCATAGAGCACGGTTGGATCTTTGCCGCTTTCCAAAACATCAGAAAGGATCACCCATTTCGGCAATCGGTTGTGCTGACGTTCCAGAAAATCGAGGGCGATCTTGAGAGATTCAACATCCGAATTGTAATAGTCGTGGATGAGCAAGGAGCCATTTGCCGCCAGTTTTAACTCCATCCGCATCGGGACCGATTCGAGGTGGTTGACCTTTTCGGCGATTCCCTCTGTGGGAACTCCAAGAGCAATGGCGGTTACCATTGCATGAAGAGCATCCTCTACAAGGGCAGGTTCACGGAAGGGACATATGGTGGTCATACTTCGACCTTCCCAATGAAGAGCCACCTTACATCCTCCATTGGGCAGATCTTCCCGCTCCACAGAAACCCTGGCCTCAGGATGGTATTCTGACCAGTTCCAAATTTCTGCATCCTCAGGAAGGACCTCTTTAAGTGCTCGATGAATTCGGTCATCATCCCGATTGTAGATCATGGTTCTCACCGAACCAAAAAGCTTCACCTTTTCTCGCAGTTTTGCATCCCGAGAAGAAAAATTCTCATCATGAGCTGCTCCAAGGTGAGTGAAGATCCCAATGGTAGGACGGATCATCTTTTCGAGCCGTTCCATTTCCCCCGGAAGGGAGATCCCAGCCTCGATGATCCCCAGCTCAGTATCTTCCTTCAAGCGCCAAAGGCTCAATGGAACTCCTACCTGGGAGTTGTAACTAAGAGGGCTGCGGACCGTTCGGAACGTATCCCGGCAAAGACTGTAAAGCCATTCCTTTACAATGGTCTTTCCGTTACTTCCGGTAACCCCTACGAGGGGAATGTCAAAATGTTGCCGATGAAATGCAGCCAATCGCTGTAAGGCCTGGCGGGTATTCCCCACTTTGATGATGGTCACCCCCTGGGGGTAAATGGGAAGATCCTCCTCTACGACAAATGCCAGAACACCACGATCTGCCAGGTCCTCAATAAACTGATGACCATTGTGATTGGGACCCTTCAGGGCGATGAATAGGGTGCCGGCAGGTGGAAAGAGCTTTCGGCTGTCGGTAAGCAGTGTGTGGACCTCAAAATCAGGTCCGGGCTGTATGACCACCGCGTCCAATTGCGAAATGACCTCCTGGATCGGGTATCCGGGCATACGAAGCGTGTGATTTCAGAGTTAGAGACGAACGGGATGTCAGGGCCTTCTTACCGGGTCCATCCCCAAACATTTTGTACTTTCAGGACCCGAATGAACAAAGCTAATTAAAAAGCCTCTACAGCGATGACGGATGGACACCGTGATGAGTTGAAAAGGATCTGCATTCAGATCCTGAATGATGAACCTAGAGACCTGGATCAGCTGATCGATGCGGCTGAGAAGTTATACGAAAAGTTACTGCTTGCGCAATACCTCGAGGACAGAAAAGAGCGACAGGCCAGCCTTCATGAAAGGATCACTGAGGCCGCCAGGGAAGTGATCGAGAAGGCAGAACGCCAGGAGATCGAGATCCCTGAGCCGCCCATCTCAGAAGAGACCAAGGCCGGAGGAGGAGATCCTTTTGCCTTTAATAGCGAGATCAAGGTGGTTCCCATTCCGGAAGGTCCACCCAAACCCAAGCGGGTGGAGGTAGAGGAGGTCAAGGCACCCGAACCGATTCCCGAGCCCAAGCCCATTCCTGAGGATGCGGTGGTCGGTTACAAGGACGCCGGTGGATCGAAAAAAGCAAGTATCAATGAGCGGTTCAATCAGACCCGATTGAACATCGGCCTGAATGATCGAATCGCCTTTGTGAAACACCTATTTGGCGGAAGCCAGGAAGATTTCAACCGGGTGATCAGCCAGATCAATACGCTGGATTCATATCCCGAGGCGGAGTCCTTTATCCACGACCTTGTCAAGGCGGATTACGACTGGGAAGGCAAGGAGGAGTATGAGGAGCGATTCGTTGGGCTCATCAAAGCTCGGTTTGGGGTAACTGAATAATCTCACAAGTACATGCTGTTCGTGGTTCCAACACCCATCGGCAACCTGGAAGATATGACCTTCCGGGCGATCCGTGTTTTGAAAGAAGCCGACCTCATCTTAGCGGAGGATACCCGTACGTCAGGGATCCTCCTGAAGCACTTTTCCATAGAGACGCCACTTCAGGCCTTCCACATGCACAACGAGCACAAGGTTCTCGATCGATTCGCCACAATGCTCCAGGATGGTGCCAACCTTGCCCTTATTTCGGATGCCGGTACGCCAGCCATTTCAGATCCTGGATTCCTGCTGGTCAGAGAGGCCGTGAACCGAGGGGTTGAGGTGCAATGTTTACCAGGTGCGACGGCTTTTGTTCCCGCCCTGGTGAATAGTGGGATACCGGTCAATGATTTCTCCTTTCACAGTTTTCTCCCACCCAAAAAGGGAAGGAAGACGAAGATGGATCAGCTCATGGAATTGACGAATACCTTCGCATTCTATGAATCCCCACATAAGTTAGTTAGGACCCTTTCGGAACTCGCTGAACGAGATCCGGATCGTCCAGCCAGTATCAGTAGGGAGATCTCCAAAAAATTTGAAGAATCGGTTCGAGGTACCCTATTGGAGCTGAAGCAGCATTTCGAAACCCATCCGCCGAAAGGCGAATTTGTGGTGGTCATCGGGGGAAAGTAAACCTGATGGCGGTCTATCCGTTACTTTGGTAAATTCTACGACCTTTGCTCGCATCATGTCTGCCAAGCGATCCGCAAATAAATTGAATGAGATCCTTCCGATCTTGGAAGAGCCATTTCTCATTGCCGGCCCCTGTAGTGCTGAAAGTGAGGATCAGCTCCTTGAAACAGCCCATGGGATCGCTCAAACGAGAAGGGCTTCCGCTATCCGTGCAGGAGTTTGGAAACCCAGGACAAGACCTGGAAGTTTCGAAGGTATAGGGGTTCATGCGCTTCCCTGGTTGGTCCGAGCACGAGAAGAGACGGGTCTTCCCATTGCAACTGAAGTGGCCAATGCCCAACATGTGGAGGAAGCCATGAAATACGGCGTGGACATTCTCTGGATCGGGGCACGAACCACGGTCAATCCGTTCTATGTGGCAGAGATCGCAGAAGCATTGAGCGGAACCGATTTGGTGGTGATGGTCAAAAACCCTATTCACCCTGAGCTTGGCCTATGGTTGGGAGCTTTGGAGAGACTGAATAAGGCCGGAATCGACAAATTGATGGCCGTCCATCGCGGTTTCTTTGCCATGGAAGTGGCTCCTTTTCGCAATGACCCCAAATGGGAGTTGAGTTTTGAGATCCGCAAGGAGTGGCCGGATCTTCCTATTCTTTGCGACCCTAGTCATATCGCCGGAAGGCGTGATCTGGTGGAACAGGTCGCTCAGACCGCTCTGGATCTGAACCTTGACGGATTGATGATCGAGACCCATAGAGATCCTGACAAGGCCCTAAGTGATGCTGCGCAACAATTGACCCCGGCCGATCTTGGAAAGATGATGGATCGGTTGATCCTGAAGAGAGAAGAGGTGACCGAAGATCGAACACGTCAATTTCTGGCTGATATCCGCACCCGGATCGATGCAGCTGATGAGCGCCTGGTCAATGTCCTTGCCGAGCGTTTCGGATTGGTGGAGGAGATCGGGAAGATCAAGCACGATAACGGGATCACAGTCTTCCAGTTACAACGATGGTTTGACATTCTTCAGGATCGGACCCAACAAGCCCAACTCAAGGGATTGGAAGAGAAATTCATCACCGAACTTTTTTCGGTCATCCACAAATACTCCGTGAACCGACAAACCGAAATGGGTAGGGATTCGGAGTAGACAAAGGGAAATGAGAATTTAGAATGAAGAATTAATAATGAAGAATGGGGGATTGGTAGTTGGGAGTTGGGGATTGACTATTCAGGATTCAGGATTCGGGATTCGGGATTGAGGATTGAGAATTGGCGATTTGGCAGGATCATTTTTGGATCAACCGTTCCCTGAGCTTGTCGAAGGGCGGTTGAATTTGGGGATTTAGAATTAAAAATGAAGAATTTAGAATATGGGATCCAGAATTCTTAATTAATCATTCTTCATTGATCACTTCTCATTCCTCAATCTTAATTTTTCATTCATCATTCATCCCTCTTCATTCCTCATTTATCATTCCCCCCTTCCCTTTTCGATCTGTTCTTTTCGAAACAGGACGATTCGTTTGATCAGGTCCAGAGGAATCGGTTGATCCAGGGGGAATTGTACGGAGCCTTTGCCTTGCTTGTATTTGCTAAGTTCTTCGGAAAAGGCCTGATGTCCCTGTGGGGTGGCATAGAGCCCTATGTGGTTCTTAAAGGCTCCGAAATACAGAAGTGGTTTCCCCTTCCATTTGTAGGCAGGCATTCCATACGAGATGGATTCAGATATCCCGGGGACAGCTCGAAGGATGGTGTTTCGGAGGTCCTTTAGAGAAGATTGGAGCTCGATGGGATGGGTATGGATGTAATCTTCTACCGGAGTCATAATCCTGAATCGAGTGCATCTGAAGTGCCATCCTGAATGGCTCCACTGACGATCCGATTGATCCGGGGTTGAAGGAACCAGACCCCGATCGGAAAGAACCACACCAAAAAGAACTCACCCAATGCATCCCCGAAATTCACAGGCTGCTTGAGTTCAGCGATCTTAATGGCTCGTCCACAGAATCCATACATATAGAATGAGATGACCACCGTAATGATCTGAAGGGGAAAGAACCAAAGCATGGAAGTGAATCCGTTCGGATCAGGATTTTCAATGTTATTTGCCATGGCCTCAAGGAAAAGCCGGAAAAACAGAAAGAATCCGATCAGGAGAAGGATCTGGATAATAAACAAGACCTGGAATAGATTGTATCTCAACCCACTGTTCTCAGGATGATATCTCTTTAAACCGATCCCTACACTCCAAAACCAACCGTATTGAATGAACATCGGTATCAGAAAGAGCAGAGGAAAGTAATTGAAGATCCCAAAGATGGCAGTCGGATCCGGGTTTGGATCCATTGACATTTTCGTGACAAATTGGATCATCAAGGCGATGTAAAGGAAAAAGGGGAGAAGAAACCCAAGGAGGAATAATACCCAGTGTTTAGTGCGAAGGAAAAAGGAGATCATGGTGATACTGTTTTCCCGGAAGATAAATTTTTTATTCCTCCCAACCGATCTCCTGAATCGGATCCCAGAATAGGTCGTCAAACCTCACAACTCGATCATCCACAACTTCGATACCTTCACTTTCTAGGAGTTGCTCCATGACCCTGCTTCCTCCAAAATGATGCTTTCCGGTCAAAAGCCCATTTCGGTTCACCACGCGATGTGCAGGAACATCTTCGATCGCATGGCTGGCATTCATAGCATAGCCCACCATCCTCGAACTTCTGGCCGCTCCCAAGAATTTGGCGATCGCCCCATAACTGGTCACGCGACCATAAGGGATCTGTCGCACGACCTCGTATACCCTATCGAAGAAATCGGTGGTTTCTGGCTTCATTCTGGGAAGGCAAATTTCAGGTACGTGATGGCTTTACCTTTCTCTCGCCACATCTGTTCATAAAAGGTCTTGACCGTGAAAAGAACATGCTCCGGCTCTTTGAGTTGAAGGTCAATGTCGTGGTAGGCCTCCAGTACACGATAGCCGAGCATTTCGACGATCCCATGGGTGTAGCCATGGAGAAACTCTGAGTCGCATTTCAAGTGTACAACTCCTCCGGGTTTCAGTAATTTTTGATACATGGCAAGGAATTCAGGATTCGTCATCCGGTGTTTCTTGCGCTTGTATTTGATCTGTGGATCCGGAAAGGTGATCCAGATCTCATCGATCTCATTCTCTGCAAAGCAATGGCTCAGGAGTTCGATCTGTGAGCGAAGGAACCCGGCATTGGGAATATTCTCTTCCACACCGATCTTGGCCCCTGTGTGCATTCGGGCTCCCTTGATATCGATCCCAACGAAATTGGTGTTTGGATACAGTTTGGCCAGGCCAATGGTATAGTCCCCTTTTCCACAGCCAAGCTCAAGGACAATAGGGTTTTCATTTCTGAAAAAATCGGTTCGCCACTTTCCCTTTAGGGGATGCCCCTTGAGTAATTCCTCTCTCGAAGGTTGGATCATGTTCCAGAAGCTCTCATTCTCTCGGAACTTCTTCAGCTTGTTCTTTGCCATGGTGCAAAGGTAGGAAGGTGGCGATGATCGTGGAAACGACTTAAGATCGGAATTGCGCTTGGAGTTTTTTTATCTGATCCGCCAGGCTTTCACTGGACAATCGGTTCCTCGATAGGCGATCCACCATAATGGGAAAGGCGAGTGGAGATGGGTGTTCCGGATAGGTTAGGACGGTCTCCATATTTGATATTCGCTCAAGGGCGGTCCTCAACCGGGCCTCCTCGAGTTGAAAGTCATGGACTTCTTGATAGGCCTGCTGAAGGATCAGACTCTCAGGTTCATATTCAGCGAGAACATCAAAGATCAAAGAGGATGAACTTTGCAGGTGCTTCTCCTTGACCGGTTTCCCGGGATAACCACTGAAAACGAGTCCGCAGATACCGGCAATATCCCTGAATCTCCGTCTGGCCATTTCTGTCTCATTCACACTTTGGTGGATATCCTCTCGAAGGTCCTTGGTCGTGAAAATGTCCGAATCGAGGGCCGACTCCATGGGAATGGGTTTATCCGAGAGAAGTTCGAATCCATAGTCATTCATAGCGATCGAGAAGCTGATCGGCTCAAAAAGGGATAGGCGATAGGCGAGGAGGGCGGCCATTCCCTCGTGGACCAACCGTCCCTCAAAGGGAAAGCAAAAGACATGATGACCTTCGCGCGTTTCATTCACCTCGATCAAAAACTGGTCACGTGACGGTACAATGGATCGGTGTTCCTGAAGTTGAATGATCGGTTGGATCAGGTCGATCTCGGGTTCACCATTTGGCCCGTGGTGGGCATCTTCCAACTTCTTTCGCAGCATGGCACCCAATTGTGCCGAAAGGGGCATTCGACCTCCCTGCCAACTTGGAACGATAGCGGTCTTTTGCTTGGAAGCCCTTACCTGAACATCCAACCCCTTGACCCGGATAAGCTCCAGGACCCGTCCGGCAAACCAGAATACATCTCCGGGTTTAAGTCGTGAAATGAACCACTCTTCGATCGACCCGAGATATCCACCTGTCACGAACTTCACGCGCATCATGGTATCGCTGACGATGGTTCCGATACTCATTCGATGGCGCATGGCGATCCTGCGGCTGGTCACTAGAAATACCCCATCAACGATCTCCACACGATGGAAATCCTCATATCCCGAAAGAGAAGCCCCTCCTCGTGTAATAAAATCCAAACACCAGTTCCATTCTTCGTCAGAAATGGAATGAAAACTGAAAGTAGAACGGATCTCGGGGAGGATGACGTTGGGTTTGAATCCCTCGGAAACGGCAAGGGTGATCAGGTATTGGACAAGAACGTCAAAAGAACGCACATACGGGATGCGCTCCTCGACGATCCTCTTTTCGATCGCTTCTCGGAGGGCCGCTGCCTCGATCAGCTCGAGGCTGTGCGTTGGCACGAAATAGATCGTGCTCAACGCCCCCGGCCGGTGGCCGGAGCGGCCCGCCCGTTGCATGAACCGCGCAACGCCCTTAGGCGATCCGATCTGAATGATCGTTTCCACGGGACGAAAGTCCACACCGAGGTCCAACGAACTCGTACATACCACGGCTTTTAAATGGCCGTCGTAAAGAGAGTCTTCCACCCAGGATCGCAATTCGCGGCTGATGGATCCATGGTGCATGGCCATCAGTCCAGCCATGTCGGGCGCCACCTCCAGGATCCTTTGATACCAAATCTCTGCCTGTGACCTGGTGTTGGTGAATATCAAGGTGCTTTTTGAAGCCTCGATGATCGGAATGACCTTTTCCAACATTCGGATTCCCAGGTGACCCGCCCATGGAAGGGTCTCCACCTCGTCTGGGAGAATGGAGACGATCCGATAGTCCTTCTCCGTTTCGGAACGGATCACACGAATGGACCGGGCATCCTTCTCAGGGCCGTGAAGCACTTCGATCGCCTGCTCCATATTGCCGATCGTGGCACTGATCCCCCATATCTGAAGTTGAGGGTTCATCCCGCGCAAGCGCGAAAGACCCAATTCGACCTGAACCCCTCGTTTGGAACCGATCAATTCATGCCATTCATCCACCACGATCGCTTGCAGATCCCGAAAAAGCTCCGAATACCCCTTCGAGGAAAGCAGAATATGTAGGCTTTCGGGGGTGGTGATCAGAATTTCAGGCATGCTCCTCTTTTGTCGAGCTTTGGTCTTTTGGTCCGTATCTCCGGTTCGCGTCTCGACCCGCCAATCCATTCCGAGTCCAAATACCGCCCTCTGGGCTGATTGCTCGATCTCCTTTCCCAAGGCTCGGATAGGGGTGATCCAGATGGCTTGAAGACCTCGCCGTTTTTCGTCTGCCCGACCTCTCTCCAGAATGGGAAGCAATAGGGAATAGGTCTTTCCACTTCCTGTCGGTGCATTGACCAGTCCACTTTCGCCTGATAACACAGCTTTCCATGCCTCCTGTTGAAAGGGGAAGGGCTTCCAACCATTCTGCCGAAACCACTTTTCTGCTAATGATAGACGCTTTCCCATGGATGGTATAAACCCCTGAAACCCGCTTCTGTTGCGGACTTAATTGAAAAATCGAAATTTTTTGAACAAAAAAAGGATAAAAAGGTCTGAAATAACATTTACCATTTTATCTTTGTCCCATCAAATGATCATCTAATGGACAATATAGCAAATCAACACCTCGCCGAGCTGGTACGTCAGGACTATCGACGCGCGAGGGTTTTCGAAAAGTACAGACTGGATTTTTGTTGTGGAGGGAACGTTCCCCTCGCCGATGCCTGCGACCGAAAGAAGGTATCGTTGGATCTCGTAGTGGAAGATCTCGGAAGGGTAACCGCTGATCCCGTTCACGATCCGATCGAGGAGATGAATGCCACCCAGTTGATCCGGCACATTGAGAATGTTCATCACCGATATGTGGAAGAGACCGCACCCCTTCTCCTGGCACAGGCCAAAAAGGTCGCTGCTGTTCATGGTCAACGATGTCCAGAGATGGTCCGGGTGCATGAACTTTTCAGTGAAGCGGTCGGAAATCTGGCACAGCATATGAAAAAGGAGGAATTGGTTCTCTTTCCGCTGATCCGCCGAATGGACCAAGGTGAACTTTCGGAGGCTGACGACCGTCGAACTCTGATCCCTTCTGCTATCGGAATGATGGAGATGGAGCACGATGCAGAGGGTGCCCGTCTGAATGAGATCGCAGAATTGACCAATGGATATGATCCCGATTGTGAGCGTTGTAATACATTTGAGGTATTACTAAAGGGCCTGGCAGAATTTGAGGCTGACCTCCATCGCCATGTCCATCTGGAGAACAATATACTATTCCCCATGGCTCGTCGACTCATGGGACAAAACAACTGAGAGATGTTCTTTTCCAAGGGATGTGAATACGCCATACGAGCAGTGATATATATTCTGAATGAGACCGCAAAAGGTGGTCGCATTGGGGTCAAATCGATCTGTAAGAATGTCGAGGCTCCGGAATCATTCACCGCCAAGGTTCTTCAGGATCTATCCCGGCGAAAAGTGATCAGCAGCATCAAGGGTCCGGGAGGAGGGTTCTTCCTGACCGAGGATCAAGCCAACAAACCGGTCATCAACCTGGTCAAGGCGGTGGACGGTGACCAGATCTTCCAGGGTTGTGGTCTTGGTTTGGCCCAGTGCAACGAGGCATCCCCCTGTCCACTTCATTACGAATTCAAACCGATCCGCGACCAATTGGTCAAGGTGCTCTCGCAGACCAAAATGGCCGATCTGGCCTCTGCCTACTCAAAGGGTACCTTCTTTCTGAAAGTCGAATAAACTCTTACCCAACGGCGCACAAAGCAGCCGAGGGATGGATTCATCCCGATGATGAAGCCCCTTCATCCTACCAAGCCTGGAGGGGCTTTTCATAAAAAAGGATAAAAAAGTCTTAAAATGATAAAAATCATTTTTTCCGTTTAAAACCCCCGATAAATTTGAACCAAAATTCAAAGCCATGAAGAGTAGAATATCCATAATCGCTATGTCCATCGCACTGATCAGTGCATGTGGAGGTGGCAATGACGAAAAGGTGGTCAATGATCCACCTACAGCTTCGTCCGAACCGGCCAAAGAAGTGGTCGAGACCCCGACCGACCC
>JAJLJK010000113.1:0-4957 GCA_033844885.1 Bacteroidota bacterium
ATGTATCGGAGTATGTTAAATAATCTCTTGATCGCTCTTTCCTTTTACCTTTGCACACTTATGGAAAGACCCGTTCACATTCTGGCCATTGAAAGCTCTTGCGATGACACCTCGGCTGCAGTGCTCAGAGGCCGAAAAGTACTGTCCAATCTCGTCGCAGGACAGGAGGTTCACAGCGAATATGGTGGGGTCGTTCCTGAACTGGCGTCCAGGGAACATCAAAAGAATATCGTTCCCGTTGTCCATCAAGCGCTAAAAGTAGCAAATATTGAGCCACAGGACCTTGATTCCATCGCGTTTACAAGTGGTCCTGGACTTATGGGATCATTGTTGGTTGGAAGTTCCTTTGCAAAGAGCTTGTCACTTGGGTTGAATATTCCCTTGATCGACGTCCACCATATGCATGCCCATGTACTGGCACACTTCATTGAAAATGAGGAGGAAAAATATCCCTCCTTCCCTTTCATTTGTCTGACGGTCAGTGGCGGACATACCCAATTGGTTTTAGTCAGGGACCATAACAAAATGGAGGTCATTGGTCAAACCATAGATGATGCCGCCGGAGAGGCCTTTGACAAGACCGCCAAGATCCTCGGACTTCCCTATCCTGGTGGACCTCAGATCGATCGTCTGGCCGCAATGGGAAACCCGGATTCCATCCAATTCGGAAAACCTCAGATCCCCGATCTGGATTACAGTTTCAGTGGGTTAAAGACCAGTATCCTGTATACTCTAAGAGACCTGCAAAAAGAGGATCCGGATCTCATAAAGAATCGATTGAAAGACATTTGTGCCAGCGTTCAGCGATCCATTCTGGATATCCTGTTCGACAAATTGATCAAGGCCATGGAGCTCCATTCGATTCGCGAAGTGGCCATTGCCGGTGGAGTTTCCGCGAACTCCGGATTGCGTCAGAGATTGCGCGAAGAAAGTGAACGTCGTGGGTGGAATCATTATATCCCTCCATTCGAGTACACCACTGACAACGCGGCCATGATTGGAATTGCCGGTTACTTCAAATTCCTTCAGGGACAATTTGCGGATTCTGCGACGAAGGCCAACGCACGATTGAAATTTTAACCTTACCTTCTCTTTAGACCTTCGTTCTATGCGTATACTTGTCAAAAATCTTTGACGTGTGAGAAGATCAGGCCCACGCCATATCATCGGAACGACCGACCGGATCGACTTTCCTGAATTCGGATTGGAGGACATTCGATGTAAGATCGATACCGGAGCAGATTCCAGCGCCCTGCACTGCAAGGACGTGAAGGTGGTTGAAAAGGATGGCCGGATGGAATTGCAATTTCGCCTCCTCGACCCCGGGCATCCACAGTATCGCAAACGAATATTCAGGACCACGGATTTCTCGGTGAAGACCATTAAGAATTCCTTTGGTCTTTCTGAGGAACGCTATGTCATTAAGACCAGGATACGATTGTTTGGAGTGGATTTTTCCACAGATGTTTCCCTCGCCGACCGGCAGCGAATGAGCTACCCCGTTCTACTTGGAAAACGTTTGCTCAAAAAGGGCTTCCTGATCGATGTCAATCAAAGAGACCTTTCTTTTCAAGCCAAATTTCCGAAATGAAGATCGCCATTCTATCCGCCAACAAGGATCTTTATTCCACTCGACGATTAGTGGAAGCCACCGAAAAAAGGGGCCATGAGCCCGTGGTCATTAACCCCGCCAAATGCTATGTCGTGATGGGTAGCAAGGAGTTGGAGATCTTCTTCAGGGGCCATCCGTTAGATGACATTGATGCCATCATTCCAAGAATAGGTGCCAGTGTGACCTTCTATGGAAGTAGTATCATCCGCCAATTCGAGATGAAAAAGGTCTTCACTACGCTGAGTTCTCTTGCCCTTGTGCGATCCCGAGACAAGCTTCGCGCTATGCAGATCATGGCCCGCCACAATATCGGGATTCCCAAGACCGCCTTTGCCAAACACCCATCAGACGTCGATAATCTCATCAAAAGTGTCGGGGGGGCACCTCTCGTTGTGAAGCTTCTCGAAGGAACTCAAGGACTGGGAGTGGTTCTGGCCGAGACCCGTAAGGCCGCCAAATCTGTGATCGAGGCCTTTTACGGCCTTTCTGCGAACATCCTGATCCAGGAGTTCATCGCTGAGGCGGATGGCGCCGATATTCGTGCGATCGTTGTAGGAGGAAAGGTAGTTGCCGCATACAAACGTCAGGGTAAAGAAGGAGATTTCAGGTCCAACCTCCACCGGGGTGGTAAGGGTGTGGCCATCAAATTGAATCGAAAGGAGAAAAAGGCCGCCATTGATGCCGCCAAGGCTCTGGGATTGCAGGTTGCCGGTGTGGATATGCTTCAATCCACCCGTGGACCGTTGATCATTGAGGTCAACTCCAGTCCGGGTCTGGAAGGAGTGGAAACCTATTCCGGAGTCGATGTGGCCGATGCCATCATTGAATACATCGAGGGAAACATTGACAAGCCTCACCATAGTAAACGGGATAAGATCGGAGTCTGATGCGGTTGTTCTTTGGTGAAAGGATCTCAGAAAACGAGGCTAGCCTTTCGGCGGATGAAAGCCATCATGCGGTTCGGGTCCTTCGCCTCGGTGAGGGAGAACAGATCGGTATCCTGACAAGAGAGGGAGCCCTTCTTTCAGGTCCAGTCATCCGGGCGAATAAACGAGAATGCACGATCCGGATCGAGAAGGAGACCCTGGATTACGGTTCCGTTCCCTATCGATTACATATGGCCGTAGCCCCTACCAAGAATATCGATCGCTTTGAATGGTTCCTGGAGAAAGCAACAGAGATCGGTGTATCCCGGGTCACCCCCTTACTGACCGATCGCTCAGAAAGAAGATCGATCAAGACCGATCGATTGAATAAAGTGATCGCCTCTGCCGTAAAGCAGTCCCACAAAGGTCAGGTGCCAATCCTTGATGACCTTACTCCACTACCCGAGTTCATTTCATCTCAGGGATCAAAAAAGCTTTTCATCGCCCATTGTGAACCCGGCGAAAAGGCAGAGTTGTCTCAAGTTCTTTCCAACCTCCATGAGGCGGTGATCATGATCGGTCCTGAGGGAGACTTTTCACCAGAAGAGATCGACCTTGCCTTAGGATCTGGAGCGACCCCGGTGAATTTGGGAGATTTCAGATTACGCACCGAAACCGCAGCTCTCGTTGCAGTTCATACAGCTTCTCTTTTCCTGAAAAGGGATCTGTCATAGGAGCTCTGTATCGACCTCGAGATGTCTAAGAAAAGCTGCCGAATCCACCATGTGTTCGTGATGGATGGTGTCCACCTCGACAAATGGGACCTCATTTCGAAAAGCAAGAATGAACTCTTCGATGAAAGGCGAGGTATTATCCTTCCTGAATCCCAAGGCCTGAGAGGCCGTGTATAATTCTATTCCAAGGATCCTTTCCAGATTCTCTACCACCCGATACAATTTGGTCGCGGCATTGGCTCCCATACTCACATGATCTTCCTGTCCGTTGGAGCTTTCGATACTGTCTACAGATGCGGGTGTGCAGAGTTGTTTGTTCTGACTTACAATGCTTGCTGCGGTATATTGAGGGATCATGAACCCTGAATTGAGCCCGGGTTCGGCAACCAGAAAGGCGGGCAATCCCCTTTTTCCATTCACCATCTGATAGACCCTTCTTTCGCTGATATTACCCAATTCACTCAAGGCGATCGCCAAAAGATCCATGGAGATGGCCAAGGGTTGACCGTGGAAGTTTCCACCGCTGATGATCAGATCGTCTTCCGGAAAGACGGTGGGATTGTCTGTCACCGCATTCATCTCTCGTTCGACAATGGATCGCACATAGCGGATAGCGTCCCTTGAAGCACCATGTACCTGAGGAATGCAACGGAAAGAATATGGATCCTGAACATGTTCCTTCGCTCGCTGGATCAACTGGCTTCCCTGAAGGAATTCACGGATATTGGCAGCCGTATCGATCTGACCGCTTTGTCCCCTTACCTCATGGATCTGGGCAAAGAAAGGCTCGATACGTCCGTCAAAGGCGTCCAGTGAAGTAGCTCCAATGAGATCTGCCAGATAATTCAGCTTGGTCGATTGAAGAAGGGCCCATACAGCATAAGCGGTCATGAACTGAGTTCCGTTCAGCAATGCCAATCCCTCTTTGCTACGCAGAGAGATCGGTTCTAATCCCGTCTTTTCAAAAGCACGTGCCGTGGACATTCTCTTTCCCTTGAGGTAAACATCTCCTTTTCCAAGAAGAGGAAGAGACAGGTGAGCTAAAGGCGCAAGGTCTCCGGAAGCTCCAAGACTTCCCTGCTGATACACTATGGGAAGAATATCCAGGTTGTACATGGCTAGAAGAAGGTCGATCGTCTTTTCCTGTACGGCTGAGTGCCCCAAACTCAAAGATTGGACCTTCAGGGCCAGCATAAGCCGAACTACCTCGGATGGAACTTCCTCACCCATCCCACAAGCATGACTCATGACCAGATTCTCCTGCAGCTTTTCCAACTGCTCCACACTGATCTTCACATCACACAATGAACCAAATCCGGTGTTGATCCCATAGATCGGATCTTCTGAAGCAGCCATCTTCCGATCAAGATAGGCCCGACATTCGATCACTCTTTCACGAGCCTGATCCCCGATTCGCAATTCTGTGGATCCCATAAGGACGCCCTGGAGGTCAAAAATGTTGAGGTTGCGTTGGCCTAACTCTAGTGTGGATTTCATTGCGAAGGATTTTGCCCCAAAAGTACGTGGAATTCCCACCCTTGAAAAACTCGGTCAAGGGGAATGACCGATATTTCAAATAATAGGCTTTTTTGCCTATATTTTGAATTACATGCTTTTTAGCCTATATTTATTTCTATGAAAGCAGTGATCACAGGGGATGTTGTGAACTCCCGAAAAGCCGGAAGGTCGGATGAATGGCTCATCGCATTAAAAGAGGAATTGAAAAGAGTGGGTGACCGTCCGAC
>JAJLJK010000114.1:0-4031 GCA_033844885.1 Bacteroidota bacterium
GGTACACAGGTCACAAATGAACCACTCAATTTGTGAAACGAGGAAATGAATGATTAATTGGAAGCCTGGCGTTCAGCGGTTTCCGTTTCACGCGTGATCTTCTCGATCGTATTGAAATCCTCGGACTGCTCGATGGCCTGCATGATCTGATTCATGATCTGATTGGCATTGGCCGAGAAATCCAGGTCCAAGGGTTCTTTGAAACGGATGTGAAGGGTACATCCCTTCTTTTTCATGAAGAGACCCTTTTTATCAAAAGCACGGCGAAATCCATCCACCACCACAGGGATCACAATGGGTTGAAGTTCCTTGATGATGTGCGCGGTACCCCGTCGACCTTGGACGTAGGGTTTGGTGGTGCCTTGAGGGAAGGTGATCGTCCACCCACTACTGATGGCCTTGTGGATCTTCCGGATATCTTTGGGATCCACTCCCCTATCCACATTCTTCCCTGCCTCTCGCCATGTTCTCTTGATGCTCACCGAACCGACGTAGGCAAATAATCTCGGCAGGAGGCCGGATTTCATGGTTTCCTTGGCAGCGATGAAATAGACGTTAACCTTAGGATTCAACAGGGATAGGGGATAATTGATGCGATCATAGACCCCCCATTTCACACAATTGAATACCTGGTAGAAGCCGGCCACATCAGCAAAATAGGTCTGGTGATTACTGACAAAGAGCACACGTTTATCAGGCAGTCCCTTGAGATTGACCGTACCACTGACCCGCGTCTTATTGGCGATGTTGAACCGGTAATAGGCAATGACCCCGAATATGAAGATAATCAGGCGCTTCAGCAGGATGTTATTCCCAAAGACGTCTCTTTCAAAAGGATTCAGGTTCATTCCCCCAATAATTCTGGCAAAGATAAGATATCTTCTCCGGCTACCCGGAGCGTGGTTTTTTCGGGGCACAAAAATCGAAATTCGTTGGAAATTGCCAACAATTATTTCCCGCTATGAAATAGATGCAGCAATTCGCTGATCATCATTGCGGTAGCTCCCCAAATAATGCGGTTGTCGATCACAAAGGCGGGAACCTTGATCATCGTTCCGCGAATATCCAATTCTACATCCCTAAGCACCTCTTGATCCTGGATCCTCTCCAAGGGCATTTCAATGACCTCCTGAACCTCTCTGGGGTCAGGACGGTAACCATTCGGGGTTGGGATGACTCCGACAAAGGGTTCTACAAAGAAATTGGAGGGTGGGATATAAACAGGCGTCAAGGCTCCTTTCCAGTCGATCAGACCTCTGTCGATCCCTAGTTCCTCCTCGGTCTCTCTTGCGGCAGCATCCATTGGTCCCCTATCCTCAGGCTCCAGCCTTCCTCCTGGAAAACCGATCTGTCCACTATGAACACCTTCGTAGGTGTTCCTCTGGATCAGGATCAATTTGGACTGACGGTCCTCATCTGGAAAGAAAAGAGCCGCTACTGCGGCCCTTTTGGATTGTTTCATTATGGTCTCATCAAGAGGGAAACGCGGCCGATTGGCGGGAACCATCTTGTATTGGGCATCCTGTCCGGGCAAAGTCCGCGCCATGGATCCCTCAAGTTCCCTGATCAACCGATCGAATTCCATTACTGCTTGACGGATTTCATTTGAATGTTCTGGATCATGTACATGGGCTGACCTTCTGCCTCTCCACTCATGACCACCTTGAGGTCCTGCATCACCGGCCATCCTGTTTTGCGATCGATGGTGATGGTACCCTTGATCTCAATGTTCAGATCTACGCCTTCTTCCGCCTGTTGGGTATTGGACGTTACATCGAGGATCACATTATCAGACTGGATCTCCTTGACGGTGTAGGTAACGTTGGCGTCATCCATCAATCCTACTCCATCTTTTGTCCAAGTTGAACCAACCGAAACGTATTCCTCTGGGAACTGGATCAGGTAAGATCCACCATCCATGAGTTCTGATTCCTCCCCGGTGGTATCCTGCTTGATCACCTTACCCATCATATCCACTTTCGTGGTCATGGAATTCTCCATGAGGGGTGCCATTTGCTGATGAACCATGGCACCGATCATATCCTCGGGCTCTCCCTGGTCCGAATCGTAATTGATCTCCATTCCTTGTGCGGTCTGATCGATCACAACGCGGTTGATCTTGGTTTCGAGTGTATAGACATTCTCCTGGGCAGAAGAAACGCTGGCAGAAGAGTAGAGCTTGGTCTCACTTTCCATCATTTTCTCCAACATGGTCTCGTCGGTGAAAACGGTTTGGCTGATGGCCATTTCGACATTGTATGCATCACCTTGCTCCAAATTGACCCTGAGTTCAGCTGAACCTTTGGGAACTCCGGATTTACCGGATGAACATGACGTGATAGAAAAGGTCGTTACAGCGAATAGGGCGATCACTGCGGCCGACCCCGCAAATTTTATGCGCTTGATCATAACTACTGATTAGAATTTTCTCAAAAGTATCAAAAAAGCAGGCCTTTTGAGAGAATTGTTCCTACTTGTTTCCCAACCAGGCATTGAGCATCCATGATTCCTTCTCTTGTTGCTGAATGAAAGCCGTCATCATATCGGCCGTACCCTCATCCCCTAGTTCGGAGGCCATATCCAGAATGGGTCGCTCCAGGTCTATGAGGATAGAAAGGGATTCGAGAATATGTTGAACAGCAGCCTGATCCTCTGAGAGGTTCTTTGCCACATTCAGTTTGGCATGTTCGAGGTAATCCGAATACGTATGAAGCGGGGTAGCCCCCAGGGTCAGGATCCTTTCGGCGATGAGATCCACTTTTTCAGCCGCGTCAAGGTAATATTCCTCAAACTTCAGATGAAGTTCAAAGAAACGCGGCCCTTTGATGTTCCAATGAAGCCCGCGAAGGTTTTGATAATGCAATTGGTAGTTGGCCAATAGATCATTCAACTTGTCGGAGAGTTCGGACATCTTGGATGCATCCAATCCGATTCGCTTGGCGTTGTTCATGATAGGGATTTTTGAAATTGATAGTCCTTTCAAAGGTACTCGCAATGGTTGGTTAAGCATAGAAATATACCTTTGAACTACCTCATCATAGAAGAAATCGATCAAAATGACCATCACTCAATTGGAATATGTGATTGCCGTGGACAATCACCGGCATTTTGGACGGGCAGCGGAGAGTTGTCACGTCACTCAACCCACTCTCAGTATGCAGATCAACAAACTGGAGGAGGATCTGGGTGTGAAATTGTTCGACCGTGACAAGAAACCGATCGAGCCTACTGCTGTGGGTCGCAGGATCATCGACCAGGCCAGGATCATTGTGGCGGAAGGGGGGCGTTTACGACAACTCGCTCAGGAAGCTAGATCCACGTATGAGGGAGATCTTCGACTTGGCATCATCCCGACCATCGCCCCCTATTTACTTCCTCGGATCCTGGATCGTTTTCGTTCGCGTTTTCCGGATGTACACCTCATCATTGAAGAGGCTCAGACCGACACCATCGTGCAAAAGTTGAAATTGGACCAGCTGGATGCGGGGATCCTTGCCACTCCGCTTGAGGACAAGGCCATCATTGAGGAACCCGTTTATTATGAGCCATTCATGGCCTTTATTCCTGAAGGGCACCGCCTGGATGGAGAGAAGTTCATCACCAATTCTGAGCTCAGCACCCGTGACATGCTCCTTTTGAATGAGGGGCATTGTTTCAGGAATAGCGTTTTGAATCTTTGCGCCGAGACCGATCCTCAGAACGATCGCAGTCGAGTATCACTGGAAAGCGGGAATTTCGAGACACTGATCCGTCTGTCCATGAAAGGATATGGAATGACCCTTCTACCCTATCTAGGTGCCCTTGACCTTCCTGACCGATTGCAACAATTTGTGCGACCTATAGCCGATCCGAAACCCAGCCGTGAGGTCAGTGTGATCTTTAGCAAAAATCAGGTGAAGGTCGGATTGATCAGGGGATTGGGAGAAGTGATCCGAAATTCGGTCCCTCCGAAACTCCTTGAACCTGGAAAGGTGGTCAGCCCCTTACGACAATAGGCCATTGGAATAAAGCAACCAAACTCCGAGAGAAAT